>JAGQXA010000662.1 GCA_020436865.1 Saprospiraceae bacterium
CTGTCTCCGACAAAGGGGCAGAGCCGCCGAAACCCGGCAGATCGAGGGCCAGCACGCGGTAGACTTCACTCAGTGGTCGGAGATTCCTGGCCCAGGCCAGACGGTCGCTGGCCAGGCCGTGCACGAACAGCAAGGTTCGTGCCCCGGATCCGGCCTCCACGTACTGCAGCGGTTGGCCGGACGGAAGGGTGATCTGTCGGAGGGGCCACTCCCCTACCCCCGCAAGCGTGCCGACGTCTTCTCGTTCCAACTGATGCTTTGCCATTGCTGAGCGGTCGTTTGGCGGCAAGTTAAGCAGACGATCGTATTTTCGCGTAGCGCAAACGCCCTTTTGTGGGTTGACCTGGAGCCGTCAGCGGTGACAGCGAAAGATATTTTTCGACAACATATTTTTATTCCTCTGGTTATCAGTAAATTTGTGCCGAATTCCGGCCTGTGGACCCGGGCGCCCCTCCCCCCGGACCCAGACCGGACACTCGACAAAAAATTCGTTTCGAAAACGAATTTATAAATATAGATTATTATATTTGTTGTATTCACTAAAACACAAAGCAACCCCAGCATGACGAAGCACAAGCATTCGATCGCCCTGGTTACGGGCGCCACCGGCGGACTAGGAACCCACATGGTCAAACGACTGATCGACGACGGATACGAAGTGGTTGGCAATTACCGAAATCCGGAAAAGGCCGAAGCCTGGGCAGAGGAAATGAAAAAGGAGGGCTATCGCCCGCACCTCTATCAGGCCGATGTGTCGGATTACGAGCAGGTCGGCAAGATGGTAGCTCAGATCGAAGAAGAGGTCGGACCGATCGAAGTGTTGGTCAACAATGCGGGCATCACGCGTGACGGCGCCTTCAAGAAGATGAGCCTCGAACATTGGGAGGAGGTAATGCGCTCCAACCTCTACAGCGTGTTCAACTGCAGTCGGCACGTGATCAATCGAATGATCGAAATGAACTACGGCCGCATCATCAACATCAGCTCGGTAAACGGGCAGCGCGCCCAGTTCGGGCAGGTCAACTACGCTGCCGCCAAGGCCGGTATGCACGGTTTCACCAAAACGCTGGCCATCGAAGTGGCCCGGCACGGCATTACCGTCAACACCATTTCTCCGGGCTATATCGCCACCGACATGGTGATGGCCGTCGCAGAAGAAGTGCGCGCCAAGATCGTGCAAGGCATCCCGGTCGGTCGCCTGGGCGGCACCCACGAGATCGCTCACCTGGTCTCCTTCCTGGCCTCTGAAGAAGCCGCCTTCATCACCGGAGCGAACTACGCGATCAACGGGGGGCAGCATGTGTATTGAGAATGAGAGTGAGAGTGAGAGTGAGTTTGAGTTTGAGAGTGAGAGTGAGTTTGAAGTAAGAGGCCCGGTGGGAATTTCTCCCACCGGGCCTTTCATATTTACCAACTATCTTCAGAGTTGTCACCCTCTGCAACCTCTGTCACCCTTGCAACCTCTGCAACCCTTTCTTTCAATCCCTATCGATCAGCCATTGGGCGATGGCCGGGGTGAGGAGTTTCTGCGAGCGGCTACCGACGAACACGCCGATGTGGCCTCCGGGAAATTCCATCAGTTCTTTGTCTTTCGAGGAGATCAGGTCGTTGATCGGCTTGGTCGTCGAGGGCGGAACGATGTGGTCGTCTTTGGCGAAGATCGTGAGCGTGGGCATATCGATGCGGCTCAGGTCGACCTTGCGGCCGCCGAGTTTGAATTCGCCTTTGATCAGCAGGTTCTTCTGGTAGAAATCCTTGATGAACTGCCGGTAGGTCTCGCCGGCCTGATCGGGCGAATCGGCCACCCATTTCTCCATGCGCAGGAAGTTCATGAGGAGGTCCTTTTGCTGGAGCGTTTCCGGTAGCGCCATGTACTTGCGCGTCTTGTTCATCGGCTTGAGCAAGTCGAAACCGGTATTGAGGAAATCGCCCGGTACTACCCCGCCGAAGCCGTCGACCACGGCATCCACGTCCATATCCTTGGCCCATTTGAACAGCAATCCTTCCTCGCAGTCGAAGTCGACCGGCGTGACCAGCGTGACCAGGTTCTTGACGTACTGCGGATAGAGTGCGGCGTAGATCAGCGAAAAGGTGCCGCCCTGGCAGACGCCCAGCAGGTTGACCTGATCGACGCCGTGTTCGCGGCGGATGAAGTTGACGCAATCGTGGATGTTGCCCAGGATGTAATCCTCCATCGTCTTGTAACGGTCGATCCGGCTGGCATAGCCCCAATCGATGAGGTAGACGTCGATCCCTTCGCTGAGCAGTTTGCGGATGAAGCTGCGGTTCGGCTGCAGGTCCATCATTTCCCAGCGGTTGACGAGGGCGTACGACACCAGCACCGGAGTAGATGCCTTGGCCGGCGTGCTGCGTTTGAAGTGATAGAGCTGCACCTTGCCATCTTGCCACACGGTTTCCCGTTCGGCGGTAGCGATGTCGATCTCTTCGATCTCAGCGATATTGCGAATGGCGTCGGCAGCGGTATTCACTCGCTCGAGAAGGTGGTCGGTCTTTTGTTCAGACATGGGCTTTTGCAGTTGGTTATGAGCTTTTTCAGTTTACCTTGGCGCCTTTGAGCAACTTCGCGGCCTGTTGCGCCCAGCCGTCGCGGCTGGCCCGGCCATGGAAGGCCGACAGCAGTTGGTCCACGAGGTCGTACTCGCGCTGGGTCATGTGGCTGATCTGCTCGAAGGTGTAGATGCCGATGGCATTCAGCATTTCCTCGAGTTTGGGGCCGATCCCCTTGATCAATTTGAGATCGTCGCGATTCTCGCGCGCAGCGGCGCCGATGGCCGACAGCAGGGTCGACTGGGCGTCGTTCTTGCCGCCCGAAGGCATGGCGGTAACGTTTGGAGTAGCGGCGAAGCGCTCTTCCAGGTTCAGCAGGCGCTCTTCGAGCGAGCGGATCTTCTTGCGCAGGCTGGCGTTTTCGCGGGCAACCTCGTCGGCATGCGACTTCATCAGGAAGGGGAAGTTCGCGAAGGCCAGTTCGATCATCTGGTCGAGCCTCGACTTCACGGTGATGCCCAGCTTCGATACCTCGCTCTGGAGCAGAGAGTAATCCTTCGACTCGAGTACCTCGAGCATATAGTCTTCCAGTTGATTGACGAAACGGCCGAAAAACTCTTTGTACTCCGGCATTTTCTTCGTTTCGCGGAAGTCGCGGTACATGGACTTGATCGTATCGGGCAGGGCGAACTGACCGGCCTGCCAGATGCGCGATTGCAGTTCGGCGCTCTTCACCAGGAAGGCTACGTATTCGAAATGGATGTCTTTGAGCAGGCGGGCGATCTCCACCTCGCGGTTCTGGCCGGCGACCATGTACAGCGAGTCGGTGCCTTTCTGGATCATTTCCGAAACCTCGAAGATGGCTTCGAAGGTAGGATTCCATTGGCCGCGGCCCCATTCACGAGCCAGCTGATTCCAGCGGTTGGTGAATTCGTCGGAGTTGGGGCGGTAGTTCTTGAGCAGGTCGATGTAGTTTTCGAAGAACTCGTTGGCCTCGGTCACCAGCTCGCTGTAGTTATGCACGGGCTTGAAACCCATGAACTTGCCGATGATCTCCTTGTAGGCGTCGAGGTCGAGGTATTGCTTGACCGCTTCCGGATCGTAAAGACCGAACTGGATCAGCTTCTGAAAGGGCTGCCAGTACTGGAAGAGGTCTTCGTACAGCGAAGAAAAGGTCTCGAAATGGGGCTGCATCGGGAAGGGCAGACGGTCGAGGATATTCTTCTTGATCCATTCGCTGCTTTCTTCCATCATCTTGGTCCACTGCCCGGCATCGTAACCCGGGAAGCCCGTTTTGGCGAAGCCGTTCATCGGCGGCACTTTCATGCCGACCTTCCCGGCATTTTCGCGATAGAAGTCCATCCATTTTTCCGCCATCTCGTTCTGCAACTTCATCCACCGGGTCATTTGCTCGGGGGTTTTGTCGAAGGCGTCCTTCAGGTTGCCCATTTTGAGGGCGTCCTGATACAGTTTTTGCTGCTGGTCGAGCCACTGCTTGAGGAAATCGGTTTCCGGTTCGGCCTTTTTGCCGAAGGGAGAAGCTTCCATGGCGTTTTGCGTCCACTCCTGCCAGAGCTCGAACATCTTCTTTTGTCCGGCGAGCATGTCTTCAAATCCCTTTTTCATAATCCAAATTTTTGATGGTGAGCGGCCTGTGATGGCGGAAAAACGATGGGACCTACCGATCAGTTGAAGAACTCCTGCATGATCTTCAGGTTCGCGTTGGTGGTTTCCACCATTGCGTCGTAGCTCTTCTGGTAGACCTCGGTGAGTTTCTTCCAGTTGTCCTGCTGCGTCTTGACGTTGAACTTGTCGAAGGCCGTCTTGTAGAATTCGACCGTTTTGTTGAAATAGTCCATTTGGAATTCAACTGCCTTGGCGTACTGATCGGGCAGGTTTTCCCAGAACTTATCGGCTTCCTTGGGCTCCATTTGCTTCTCCATCAGCTCCTTGCTCTTGGCGACATATTCGCTGAACAGTTGCTGGCCCGTTTCGGCGACCTCCTGATCGGGGGAAAAGAGTTCGCTCACTTTGCCGACCTGGTCGGTGATGGTATCCAGAAGTTGCTGCTGGTTTTCCAGGATCTTGCCGAAGTTTTCTTTTGCCTTTGCCATGGTCTTTGCTTTTTTAGGTTGATGAATGATCGTCTGCACTATTACTCGACGAACGATGACCCAAAGGTACGAACGCTTGCCGCCCACGGCAACGACCCCGGTTCTTCCTCTTCCCTTGACTTGAAGGGGTTTTTTATTCAATGATCAATACAAATAACAGATTATCAATAATTTATGTTCATTCAAAAAAATACGGACCGAACGGCGTTCTAAAAGCGCTTTTTGGGAGAAAAAAAATGGCGGGAATCGATCCCGCCACTTGGTCTAACCAAATTAAAACCAACTATGCTATTTTCTGATCTGTCGAGAAGGAAAAAGGGGCAGGACCGAAGTCCTGCCTACCTGCCTAAACCAAATAAAACCAATGTCTTGGATGTGGGATGTGAGAGGATGTGGGAATTCTGCTGCCCCTATCTCATGTCCCAAATCCCATATCTCACATCTTCTCAATGATCATCGCCGAGGCTCCGCCGCCGCCGTTGCAGATCGCGGCCAGGCCGTAGCGGCCGTTCTTTTGCTGGAGGACGTTGGCGAGGGTCGTGATGATGCGCGCGCCGGAGGCGCCGAGCGGGTGGCCGATCGATACGGCGCCGCCCAGTACGTTGACCCTGTCCACCGGCACTTTCAGGACCTTGTTAAAGGCCAGCGTGACGACGGCGAAGGCTTCGTTGACCTCGAAATAGTCGATATCTTCGAGTTTCAGTCCGGCACGTTCCAGGGCCTTGGGAGCGGCCTTGGTCGGCGCGACGGTGAACCACTCGGGTTCCTGAGCGGCATCGGCAAAGGAAACGATGCGGGCCAGAGGTTTCAGTCCTAATCTTTGCATCGCCTCTTCGCTGACCAACACCAGGGCGGCGGCCCCGTCGTTGATGGTCGAGGCATTGGCGGCGGTCACCGTGCCGTCTTTGGTGAAGACCGGCCGTAGGCCGGGGATCTTGTCGAAATTCACCCGGGTATATTCTTCATCTTCGGCGATGACCAGCGGATCGCCTTTGCGCTGGGGCACTTCGACCGGCACGATCTCGGCCTTGAAAGCCCCGTTTTTGGTCGATTCGGCCGAACGCCGGTACGACAGCATGGCGAATTCGTCCTGCTGCTCGCGGCTGATCTCGTATTTGGTCGCCGTAGCGTCGGCACAAACGCCCATGGCGCACTGATTGTACACGTCGGTCAGGCCGTCTTTGGCCAGGCCGTCGACCAGCTGGCCGTCGCCGTACTTATAGCCCCAACGAGCGCCGGGCACATAGTACGGGATCTGCGACATATTCTCCATGCCGCCGGCAACGACCACGTCGGTCAGGCCGAGCATGATCGACTGGGCCCCGAACATGATCGCCTTGGCGCCGGAGGCGCACACCTTGTTGATCGTGGTGCAGGGCACCTCGTTGGAAATGCCGGCATAGATGGCCGCCTGCCGGGCGGGGGCCTGTCCGAGGTTGGCCGACAACACATTTCCCATAAAGACCTCCTGCACTTCGGAGGCCGGAACCTTGGCCCGCTCGAGGGCCCCTTTGATGGCCGCGGCGCCCAGTCGGGTGGCCGGAACGTCGGCGAATACTCCTCCAAAACTTCCGATAGGCGTACGTACGGCGGCAGCAATGAATACTTTTTTCATAGAATGGGTTTGATTGGTTTTATTTGCATTGATAAATCTATATACTTAGATGTAAATTTACAATTTTTTTCGGAAAAAATCCAGAGGGTGAGAAAGGTCCACCCCGCTTTTCGAAGGACTTAACAAACTGTTGGTCAGATTGTTGAAAAAAACGGAAGCGTGAAAAAACGGGATAGTCCGGGGTGGATTTGAAAGAAGCTCTCCTGTTTTTGCCCGGCGATGGCCTAAATTTAAGGCTGCCCTCGATGGGGCATTTCATTCCGAAATCAAATACAACGCGATCATATGAAACGATTAGCAGAGCGGGTGGCTATCGTCACCGGCGCCGCGCGCGGCATCGGCAAAGCTACCGCACTTACCTTCGCCCGGGAGGGCGCCACCGTCGTCGTTTGGGACGTCGACGAGAAAGCAGGACAAGCCGTGGCACAGGCGCTCCGGCAGGAGGGTCCGGCTTCGCTTTTTCAAAAGGTCGACACCAGCGACCTCGGCGCTTGCGAGGCCGCGGCGTCGGAAGTGGTCCGCCAATTCGGCCGCATCGACATTCTCATCAACAATGCCGGCATCACTCGCGACGCCACGCTTAAGAAAATGACCCCCGAGCAGTGGCAACAGGTGATCGACGTCAACCTCACCGGCGTGTTCAACTGCACAAAGGCCGTCTACCCGCACATGGCCGAACGCGAATACGGCCGCATCGTCACCGCCTCTTCGGTCGTGGGCCTGTACGGCAATTTCGGACAAACCAACTACGCCGCCACCAAGGCCGGCGTGATCGCCATGAGCAAGGTGTGGGCCCGCGAGTTCGGCCGCAAGAACATCACCGTCAACGCCGTAGCCCCGGGCTTCATCAACACCGAAATGATGGCCACCATCCCGCAAAAGGTGCTCGACATGTTTGCCGAGAAAACCCCGCTCGGACGACTGGGCGAACCCGCAGAGGTGGCCAAGGTCTATCTCTTCCTCGCTTCGGAAGAAGCCTCCTTCGTGACCGGCGCCGTGCTGAGCGTGGATGGGGGGATTACGTTGTGAGAGGAAAGAGGAAAGATAAAAGATAAAAGAGGGAGGGATTTTGTATCTAAAAATCTATATCTGTTAATCTGAAAAAAGTTCGTATCTTTAGAGGGTTGATCAGCCCCGTAAGTACGATGAGGAACAAGCTTCAGAAATTCACCGACTTCACCAATACGCTGTTGCCGCACGAAACGGCCTATCTGCTGAGCATCCAGCAATTCGAGGACGACGGGCGGCTCAGCATTCTGCAGCGGATCGACCACAACAGCCGGCAGATCTTTCAATTCACCCCTTACGATCTCGACTTCGACAAGCGGAAGTACTCGCACCTGAAGAACTGGATCGAAGAGCGCCTGCGGGCCATCGACGTCGACGCCCATTACGAGTGGATGAGCGAGCTCGACCGGAAGATCATGACCGACAGCATCCTGCCGAACGAGGAAAAGGAACTGCTGCGCGCCATCCGGCAGTACGAGCACCCGATCTTCTTTTTTACCCGCTTCTTTGAACTGGCGCAAAACTACCGGCATTTCCTGCTGATCCGCATGCGCTACGAAGATCACGACCTCGTCGACGATTACCTGCGCAAATACCGTCACCTTTACGAACAATCGAAGGAGATCAACGAGAAACTGCACCAGGCAACGCTCGACATCGTCAAACAATACGCCGAGAATAAGGCCGAGTCGAAACAATGGGTGCAGTGGCTGACCGAAGTCTTCTACGACGAGCAACTCGACGGACTGAACCGCTACCTCGCGCTGGTGCGTCTTATCTTCATCGGGTTCAACTACCGGCAGTTCGATTTTCTGCAGGAAAAGTTCGACTACCTCGATCAGCTGTTCGCCAAAGGCGTCTACTACTCCAAGCGGATCCTGCTGAACTACTACAGCAACCGGCTCCTTCTGCACTCCAAGTTTCGCGAGTTCGATCAGGCCGTGTACTACGGCTACCTGTCGATCCGCGACAAGAACCACGACTACCTCTACTACGCCACCAACCTGGGGGCCGTGCTGCTGCGCCAGCAAAAACAACAGGAAGCGCTCGAAGTGATGAAGGAGGCCTACCCGGAGATGAAGGTCACCAAAAACCTCCACACCAAGATCGGCTTTGTGGCCTTCTACATCAAGTGCCTGAACAAGAACGGCCGCTATCGCAGCGCCGAGAACTACGCCTCGACCTTCCTGGCGGCCTACAAGAAGGAGATCTTCGAATACCGCTGGCACATCTTTTTTTCCTCCTACCTCGAATCGCTCATCCATCAGTCCAACTACCGCAAAGTACTCAAGGTCGTGCGCCAGAACCGCCTCCTCGAACTGGAGAAGAAGTATCAGGATCGCGCCAACTACCTCCCTACCCTCCTTTGGTACAATGCCGTAGCCGAATACAAGGAAATGATGATCGGCGAAGAGGAACTGTACGGCCGAATGGAAGGCTTCATGCAAACTCTGGCCGTTCATGCCGACAAATACTCACAGGCCTACGAACTCCTCCTCCAACTGAAACAGCACATCCCGCGGGTGGTGAACCGCCTGCTGGAGAAATTCCCCTCTACCGGTGAGCTGATGCCGACCTTTCTTTGATCCGGGAGTCCGAGGATCCGGGGGGCCAAGGGGCTCTTGGCTTTTCCGGCAGGGATTGGATACGAAAACCCTTCGTTTTTTCGTACCTTAATTGGTATAAACACCTAAGCAATGAAGAGATCGGCCCTATTGACCTGCCTGGCTCTCGGTCTGAGTACCGTGTCTACGGCACAAAACGACAACCTGCCTTTCTTCTCCCCTTCCGTCACGCGCGCTGTGGTGGTCGGCATTTCCAACTACCAGAACGAGCAAATTCCAGACCTGAAATTCGCCCACCGCGACGCCGAGGCCTTCGCCGCCTTCCTGCGCTCTCCCGCCGGGGGCAAACTCGACGAAGATCATATCAAAGTACTGCTCAACGAGGAGGCCACGGCGGCCCAGTTTGCCGCGGCGCTCGACTGGCTCATCGAAGAGACCGGCGAGGACGAACAGGCCATCATCTATTTTTCCGGCCATGGCGACGTCGAGACCAAGACGCGCTCGCAAATGGGGTTTCTGCTGACCTGGGACTCCCCCCACGAAATGTACATCGCCGGCGCTTTCCCGATCTTTTACCTGCAGGAGGTCGTGTCCACGCTTTCCCTGGACAACAAGGCCAAGGTCATGCTCATCACCGACGCCTGTCGATCGGGCAAACTGGCGGGCAGCGAGGTCAACGGCAGTCAACTGACCAACGTCAACCTCATGCAGCAGTTTGCCAAAGAGATCAAGATCCTCTCCTGTCAGCCCGACGAATACAGCATCGAAGGCTTGGAATGGGGAGGAGGCCGGGGCGTCTTTTCCTACCATTTGGTGGAGGGTCTGCTCGGACTGGCCGACCGCGACCACAATCTGGAGGTCACGCTGGGAGAGATCGACCGCTACCTCGAAGATCACGTCACCCCCGAAGTGGCGCCGGTCAGTCAGGTGCCGGTCACCGTCGGATTGAAAGGAGAGATGGTCGCCGCGGTCGACCGGCAAATGCTGGCCGATCTGCGCAGCAATAAGGATCAACAATTGCAGCGTTTCTCGGTCGTGGAGAACCGCGGACTGGAAGAGGAGGTGCTGGCACAGGTCGATAGCGTCACCCGGCAGCAATACTACGCCTTCAAGGAAGCCGTGGCCCAAAAACACTTCTTCGAGCCGCCCGGCGATTGCGCCGACGACCTGTACCGACATCTCTCCGGGCAGCAGGGGCTCGCCCGGCTGCACAACCACATGAAGCGCAATTACGCCGCCGCTCTGCAGGACGACGTGCAGCAGATGTTCAACGCCTTTCTGTATGCCACCCACAAGACGATCGATCCGGACCCCGAGGTGCGGGTCGATCGCTACGGGCAGTCCATCCAGCAATTGCACGTGATGACGAGCCGGGCCGGCGCCCTGGCCGACCGGATCCGGCGCTACGCCCGCTACGTGCGACAACTCGAAGTGGCCGGCGAATTGATCGGCGAAAACCACTACATGTATCCGGCGCTGATGGGGAGGAAATTCTACCTGCAGGCCGCCGTCGAATTCATGAGCAACGGCTATTCCGGAGAGGTCTTGCCGCTGCTGGAGAAAAGCCGCGAATTTGAGCCGAACGCGGCCTTCGTGTACCACGCCTTCGGCGTATACTACCTCGAACAAGCAACCTTGGAAGACAAGGAACAGGGCCTGGCCTTTCTCCAGAAAGCGATCGAACTTTCCCCTAAGTGGGGACTCCCCTACTATGCCGCCTCCGTCTACTACCAAAAGGCCGGAATGATCGAACTGGAAAAGGAAATGCTGCAAAGGGCCGTCGGATACAACCCTTACAGCCCGATCTGCCAGGAAAACTGGGGGAACTACTGCCGGCGGAACGGACGCCTTCCCGAAGCGGAAGAAGCGCTGCGCAAGGTCATCGAACTCGATCCTTCCTATCTGATCGCCTACAAGAACCTCTTCCAGTTGCTGTTGGAAACCGGGCGCCGGGAAGAGGCGGTCCAACTCATCGCTTCCTTTCCGGCCGATGATAGTCCGGAAGCGCATTTTACGGCCGGCACGCTCCACCTGCAACTAGGCGATCTGAACAGTGCCGAAGCCCAGTTCCGGCAGTACCTGCAGAGCAGCCGCACCCTGAACCGCAGCCAAAAGATCGGTTGGGAATGGCTCATCCACGGCGAGCGCGAGCTGGCCGAACAGTACTTCCAACTCGCCCTGGAGATCAATCCGCATTTCGGCGGACCCTACCTCGATCTGGCCTGGCTCTATTACTCTTTCGGCGACTACGATCGGGCCCTGCTCATCCTGACCGGAGGAATGGAAGCCTTCCCGGAGCTGCTGGAGCTACGCGGTCTGTACGCGTTGATCTCTCACTTCCGGGGCTTTGAAGACGAGGCCAGGAGCCAATTCGAAGCGATGGGAATGACCGACGTATGGTACTGCCTGCAGCTGATGGAAACCGGCCCGTCTGTCCGGCTCGATGAAACC
>JAGQXA010000108.1 GCA_020436865.1 Saprospiraceae bacterium
GGGTGAACCAGACCAAAACCAGGCTCTCCGCTTGGCTTCAAAAGCCGGATAATTTAACCTCATTATTCGAGCAAAAAACCTGAAAATCTCGCCTATTTTTCGTAAATTGAAAGGACCGTCACCCTGGTAAGCGCAGTACCAAAGGGGGCGTTTTCCAGGATGCGGCTAAAAGTGATCCTCATGAAAACGACCCTCCGATTTTTGGGCGCCGCAGGCACTGTCACCGGCTCCAAAACGCTCCTCGAACACGGCGAAAAGCGGATCTTGATAGACTGCGGCCTGTTCCAGGGCTTGAAAGACCTCCGGTTGAAAAACCGCGCTCCTTTTCCCGTCCAACCAGACTCCATCGAAACCGTACTGCTGACCCACGCCCACCTCGACCATTGCGGCTATCTTCCGCTCTTGGTCAAGAACGGCTTTTCGGGCGAGATCCATTGTACCGTTCCGACCAAAGGCCTGGCCGGGATCATCCTCAAGGATAGCGGCAAGATACAGGAAGAAGAAGCCGAACGGGCCAACCGCCACGGCTATACCAAACACCAGCCGGCCGAGCCTCTGTACACCGTGAAGGATGTGGAAGAATGCCTGCCCTTCTTCGCGACCCACCAATACCACGAGTGGGTCATCCTCGATGAATTCTCCAAGTTTCAGTTCCGAAATGCCGGGCATATCCTCGGCTCAGCCATGGTAGAATTACGCGTCGAAGGCAAAACGATCCTCTTCACCGGCGATCTCGGCCGGCAACATCCGATCCTGCTCGCTCCACCGGAAACGGTACCGCAGGCCGATGTGCTCATCCTGGAATCCACCTATGGCAACCGGCTGCATTCCGACAACAACGCAAAGGAAGAACTGGCCGAGATCATCCGGGAGACCTTCGAGAAAAAAGGGATCCTCCTGATCCCCACTTTCGCCGTCGAACGGGCGCAGGAGATCCTCTACTTGTTGAGCGAACTGAAGGCAGAAGATCGCCTGCCCGGGATACCGGTCTACCTCGATAGCCCGATGGGCGTCAGCGTCACGGAATTGATGATGGACCTGCCCGGCTGGCAAGATCTCTCGAAAGAGGAGATCGCCGCCATCGAAAAAGTGGTGTACCTCGTGACGGACGTAAAGACCTCCAAAATGGTGGTGGCCGACACCCGGCCCAAGATCGTACTGGCCGGTAGCGGCATGATCACCGGGGGGCGGATCCTGCATTACCTCGACAAGTACATCAGCGACGAACGAAATACGGTACTCCTCGTCGGCTTTCAGGCGGCCGGCACCCGCGGTCGCTCGCTCGAGGAAGGGGCCGAAGAAGTGAAGTTCTTCGGGCAGTATCATCGCATCAAAGCGGAGATCAGAAAGATCACCAGCCTTTCCGCTCATGCCGACCGATCGGAGATCATGGCCTGGCTGAAGAAGTTCGAGAAAGCGCCCCGGCAAGTGTTCATTAACCACGGTGAACCACACGCCTCCGACGCGCTCCGGGTGAAGATCCAACACGAACTGGGTTGGAATTGCCAGGTCGCCCAGCCCGACCAATTCTATACGGTATAACTCCATACCATGGAAAAGAAGGATAATCAACTGATTCTTAAACGCCTCGGCATCGACACCCAGGAAGAGTATTTCGTATACGTCCGGCAGGATTGCCCGGTTGTGCGCTCCGAAGGCTTTGAATCGCAAACCCGCGTGCTGGTACGCAAAGACGGTGAAAACATCGTCGCCTCCCTCAACATCATCCATTCGGACATTCTGCTGCCGGGAGAGAGCGGGCTCTCGGAAAGCGCCTGGCAGGCCCTCGAAGCCAGCGAAGGCGACACGCTGACCCTCTCGCACCTGCCGCCGCTCGACAGCTTCGGCTATGTGCGGGGTAAATTTTATGGCAACCGTTTCTCCAAATCTGCCTTCCGGCACATCATTCAGGATATTTTCGATGGTAATTATTCCAAAGTGCACATTGCCGGATTCATCTCCGCCTGCGCCGGTAACCACCTCGACCTGGAGGAGATCACCTGGCTCACCGAGGCCATGGTCAATGCAGGAGAGCGCCTGGATTGGGGGCGGGAGAACATTCTCGACAAACACTGCGTCGGCGGCTTACCGGGTAATCGCACCACCCCGGTCGTGGTATCTATCGTAGCTGCGGCCGGACTGACCATTCCCAAAACCTCTTCCCGGGCCATCACCTCTCCCGCCGGCACGGCCGACACCATGGAAACCATGACGACCGTAGCCCTTTCCATGGAAAAGATCCGCGAGGTCGTCAAACAGGAGCACGGCTGCTTCGTATGGGGCGGCGCTATCTCGCTTAGTCCGGTCGACGATCTGCTGATCAAAGTGGAGCGCGCCATGGATATCGATAGCGAAGGGCAGATGGTCGCCTCGGTCCTATCCAAAAAGGCCGCCGCAGGAAGTCGGCACGTGGTCATCGACATTCCCGTGGGCCCTTCTGCAAAAGTGCGTTCCCATCTGGACGCACTCAAGCTAAAGTACTTCTTCACGGTGGTCGGCATGGCGTTGAACATGGATATCAAGATCGTCATTTCCGACGGTAGCCAGCCGGTAGGTGTCGGCGTCGGCCCGGCCCTGGAGGCGAAAGATGTCCTGAAAGTGCTACGCAATGAGAAAGACGCTCCGCAGGACCTGAAGGAACACTCGCTTGCCCTCGCCGCCCCGCTGCTCGAACTGGGCGGGAAGACGGAACCGGGCGAGGGCATGGCCATGGCTCAAGAGATCCTCGAGAGCGGCGAGGCCTATCGCAAGTTCCTGGCTATCTGCCGGGCGCAAGGCGGTTTTCGGGAGCCGGACAGCGCCCCGTTCACTCACGATCTTGTCAGCACACAGCAGGGCAAGGTGACCTCCATCGACAACCGGCTATTGGCCAAGGTTGCCAAACTTGCCGGCGCCCCCAAGGCCAAGACCGCCGGCCTGGAGTGCCTCGTCAAGGTCGGCGATCCGGTGTTAGCCGGCGAGACGCTGTTCCGCATCCATGCCGAATCGAAAGGCGAACTGGACTACGCCCTGACTTTCGCCAAAACGCAAGGGGAGGTCGTCAAGATCAAATAACCGTACAATGGACCGCTTACTATTTTGTTTCCCCGGAAATGAGGCATTGGGGGAAAACCTGCTGAACCGACCGGGTTACCGGATCGGGAAAGCTATCCTCCGTCGCTTCCCCGATAGAGAAAGCTACGTTCGCATTCTCACGGATGTGAAAGGTGAAAATGTGGATATTCTCTGCACCCTCCACCAGCCTGACGACAAGCTGATGATGATCTATTTTTTCTCGCAGCTAGCCAAACAACTCGGCGCGAAGTCGGTCCGTCTGATCGCTCCGTATCTGGCCTATATGCGGCAAGACAAAGAATTTCACCCGGGAGAGGCCGTTACTTCCGACCTGTTCGCCCAACTACTCGGCAGCTGGATCGACGAGTTGATCACGATCGATCCTCACCTGCACCGGCACCCTCGTCTGTCGGACATTTACGACATCCCCACGACCGTGCTGCATGCCGGCCCGTTGATCGTCGATCATATCCGGAAACACCTTTCCAAGCCCGTACTTATCGGCCCCGACGAAGAAAGCAAACAATGGGTAGCGGCGATCGCCAGTCAGGTAGGCTGCGATTTTCTGGTTCTGAAAAAGGAAAGGCTGGGCGACCGGACGGTCAGGATCGACGTTCCGGATGCCCCCAAATTCCGGGATCACAGCCCGGTTCTGGTCGACGACATCATCTCTACCGGGCACACTATGATGGAAACCGCCGGCCATCTCAACGAACACGGCATTCCTCCTCCCGTTTGTATCGGGGTGCATGCCGTCTTTGCCGGCAATGCCTGGAAGGAAATGCTGGCAGCGGGCATACGCCACATTGTGACGACTAATACGATTGCCCATCCGAGCAATGCCATCGATGTGAGCGAGTTGCTAACCTCCAGACTCTTCTCCCAAGGCTTCCGATCCGGCGATCACGTCGAATAGCTCCTCGTCTATCGTATTTTGCCGCAGCTGATGATAGGACAGGTTGAGATCGTCCAGGAGTTCCTGAATGTTCTTTTCGGCCCGTTGCATGGCCGCCAGGCGGCTGGCATTTTCGCTCGCGAGTGAATCGGCGCAGGCCCGGAACAAGGTCGCGAAGAAATACTCCCGGATCAAAGATTGCAGGGTGCGACCGGCATGAAAAACGGTTTCGGGAACTTGCCGACTAGGCCATTCCATCTCCGAGTACTGCTGTAACCACTTTTCATCCAGCGGGATAAATCGCTGGCATTCCGGAGCGTACACGCCACCTTCCCGCGGACGGTGAAAGAACAAATAGACCTCCGACACCGCACCGGCCTCCAGTGCTTGTTCTACTTCGAACAACACTTTACCGATCAGTGGAGTAATGGCATACACGGAATGGGGCACCGCAAAGGTCTTCACGGGGGGCAGACCGGCATCTTCGAGCCGGGGAACAATGATCTCGCCAACGGCCCAAACGGTCTTTTCACCCGGTATCGCTCGCAAACGGCTCTGGGCAAAGCGCACGATCAGATCGTTGAACTGACCGACCAGACCTTGCCCCGCACCGAAAACGATGGCGCCGGTCTTGCCCTTTCGACTGCCGGCAGGCACGATCCGCTCTTTCAGCTGGGGCAGGCAAACACAGAAACCCCAGGCTACGGCCCGGTAGTAATCCTCCAGGGAGCGGACTGCCTGCTCGTATTGGTGAATACTGGAGGCCGACATCGCCTTCATCGAACGCACTACCGTGCCTAATTCAACGGCCCGGTCGATCTTGTGACGGAGGGATTCCAGCGTATCTTTCATTGCGCGGGGGCTTTCAGGTTTTCGAGAGCTGCAGCGCAGAGTCGGAGTATTTCCTCTTGCCGGGCTTCTTCCGGCTCCGCTGTATCCCAAAACGAGTTCCGAACCGATTCGGGCAACTGTGCGGCAACTTTTCGAACCTCTGCTTCGGCAGCCTTCATGCTCGGTAAGGGTACGTCGTCGAACAGCCGATGTTTCAAGGCCAGCAGGAGGACGATCTGCTCGGGAACGGAGACCGGTTCGGATTCGGGTTGTTTCAGAACGGCCCGGATGCGCTGACCGTGGGCCAATACGAGCTTGGTCTGTTCGTCGAGCCGCGTACCGAAGCGAGCAAAGGTTTCCAACTCTTCAAACTGGGCATGTTCGAGTTTCAACCGGCCGGTAGCGGTGCGATAGACAGCCAGTTGCGCCTTGTCGCCCACACGGGAGACCGATTTGCCAATATCGACGGCCGGCAGTACCCCCAATTCAAACAAGTCTGGCGAGAGATAGAGCTGTCCGTCGGTAATGGAGATCAGGTTGGTCGGAATATAGGCCGCCATATTCTGGGCCTCGGTTTCGACGATCGGCAAAGCCGTCAGCGAGCCCCCACCCAGGTCTTTTCGCAGGTGCGTGGCCCGTTCGAGCAAGCGCGAGTGTACGTAGAAAATGTCGCCCGGAAAGGCCTCTCTTCCCGGAGGACGCCGCAACAACAAGGAGATCTCCCGGTAGGCCCGGGCATGTTGGGTCAGGTCGTCGTATACGATGAGCACGTCGCGCCCCTGTTCCATAAAATACTCGCCGATACTGGTGGCCGCATAGGGGGCAATGTAGGTAAGTCCTGCCGGGTCGTTACCTTCCGTGACCACGACGATCGTGTGTGCCAGGGCTCCCTTCTCGTTTAGTTTGGCCACCACCTTGGCCACGGAAGAGGCTCGCTGACCGATCGCGCAGTAGATGCAAAGCACCCCTTGGCCCTGTTGGTTCAGAATGGCATCCAGGGCGATGGCCGTCTTGCCGGTCTGCCGGTCACCCAGGATCAATTCGCGCTGCCCCCTGCCGATCGGCACCAGAGCATCGATGACCTTGACGCCAGTCTGCAGCGGTGCATTTACCGGAGCCCGGTCCATGATCGAGGGAGCGCTTCGTTCGATGGGCCGACGGCGGCGGCAAACCACCGGGCCCTTCCCGTCTAGGGGTTGGCCCAGGGGCGTGACGATCCGGCCGATCAATTCCTCTCCGACCGGCACGTCCATTACCCGGCGGGTGCGCTCTACCTTGTTGCCGGCTTGCAAGTGTACATACTCCCCAAGGAGCACAACGCCCACCTCTTTTTCATCGATATTGAAAGCAATCCCGTACAGCTCGCCCGGAAAGCGCAGCAATTCCTCGTACCCGACTCCGGGTACACCCGTTACCCGGGCGATACCGCTGAAGACGGTGGTAAGTTCTCCAACCTCTCGCAAGGCGAGTTCCGGCACGTGATCTTCGCGGCCCCGGCGAATCTCGTCGAAGGCCCGATCGATGGGATTGCCCGCTTGGTCAGTGGTCATGATCGGCAGTTTTGGGGACGGGGCGCACGGTGGTGAGGCTCCTGATCCGGGTTTCCAGATGGTCGAGGTATTCGGCGATCGTCCAGGATATTTTATAGCCGCCGGCAAAGAACTCGATGCCGCCTACCTCTTCCGGGGAAATGCGGAATTGTACCTGGGTGTCCGCCCCCAGCAAGGTGCGGACGGCTTGAGTGACGGCTTCCCGCTGTGCGGCAGAAAGATCAAAGGCACTGTGTACGGACAGCGCTCCGGCTTTTTGAAAAGCGCTACGCAACCGGCCTTTCTCCTCCTGAGACAGAGCGGACAGCCTTTGTAGAAAAACATCGACGATCTGGGATTCCAGGGTAGCATCGGCCAGATCGGAAAGTGCCTTCCGGGCGATGTCGAACACTTCGCGCTGGGTACGTAGCTTGAGTTCGCGGCCCAGATTTTCCCCTTCCGTATTCAGAGATTGCCGCAGGTCTTCCCGCAGCCTCGCATACTCTTCCCGAGCCTCGTCGATCAGGCGCTGTCGTTCGGCTTCGGCTGTCGATCGAGCTTCCTGCAACAGGTTCTGCTTTTTCTGCGCAAGGTCTTGGTTCAGCAGTTCGAAACGGTCCTTCTCCTCCTGCGCTTCCTTTTTCTGTTTGGCCGCATTTTCCAGTTGAGCCGCAATCCGCTTTTCCCGATTTTCAATGGCGTTCAGGACCGGTCGATAGAGAAACCGCTTCAACAGGTAGATCAGAATGAGGAAGTTGACGATCTGAGCGAAGACGGTGAACCAGTCGATCAGCATAACACGGCGATTTTATTGAATAATCTGGTTCCAAAAGGGGTTGGCGAAAATGAGGATCATCGAGATCACGAAACAGTAGATCGCGATCGATTCGATCATAGCCAATCCCACGAACAGCGTCCGGGTAGTAGTCGAGGCCACATCGGGCTGCTGCGCCAGGGAGGTCAGGGCCGAGGCGACAGCCCGCCCTTCGGCAATGGCCGGCCCGATGCACCCGACGCTGGTCGTCAGTCCGGCAGTGACGATCGAGACAATTGCGATGATGGAGGTCGTATCCATGGTTAGTGATTTTATGGTCAACTTATCCGTCCGACGACTTCATAGCCGCCGCGATGTACACGGTGGAGATGATACTGAAAATGTAGGCCTGTACCATTCCCGTCAGCAGACCCAGTAAACTCATGACAATGGGAAAGAGGAAGGGCGTGATCACCAGCAGAATACTGAGGATCATCGTACCGCTCATCATATTCCCGAACAAACGGATCGACATGGCCAGCGTGCGGGAAAACTCACTGATGATGTTAAAGGGTAGCATCAACGGCGTCGGCTCGAGATAGGTCTTCAGGTATCCCCACCAGCCCCGTTCTTCGATGCCGAACAAAGGAACGGCAATGAACACACAAAGCGCCAGGGCGGCCGTAGTGGACAGCGAGCCCGTCGGCGGTTCATAGA
>JAGQXA010000663.1 GCA_020436865.1 Saprospiraceae bacterium
AAAACGAAAAGCCCTGAGCCTGTCCGAGGCCCGGGGCTTCGTTTTTTCACTACCGGGCGCGGCTTGCGTAAGGGCGAGTCCGATCAGATCGGGCCGGAAGCCAACAATTTTGTAGCGAACGAGGTAACGCGCCGGCCGCCACGGTCATATTAGTATCCAAAAGACATACTCTCCTTTTCGAGAAGCCGGGTGCGCACAGACCTTCCGGCATTCGAAAGGAAGTTCCAGCCAAGCGGACGTAGTCTTCACTTTCTTGCCACTGCCGCTATTTGTCAGCCAAGCCATTTACGAACTAAATTCATTCAGCCATGATGAAGAGTAATCCCGATCATCTGGACGGCTTCCTATTCGAGGAGTCCGGATTTTGCGCGCAATTGTGCAACACAGAAGAAAGCCTTCGCCTCGCTTACCAACTGCGTTACCGCGCCTACCGGAGCGTCGACGGCATCCCCGAGAACCGCGAAGGTGTCGCGGTCGACGACTACGACGCGCAACCCAATGCCAGAACCCATCTGATCTGGTACGAAGGGCAACCCGTGGCCAGCGTCAGGAGCCTGATCTGGTCGGCAAGATACGACTGGCAAAGCACCACCTGCGTAGACGCTTACCGCCCGGCCATCCAAGCCAACCTGGGCCTGGACCGGCCGATACTCGAATCGAACCGCTATGTGGTGGACCCCGAATTCAAAGGTCGAAAGTCCCTGACTGCTCAGTATCTCCTGTTCCGGATCCAAACGATCAGCTGTTTGTACGATCGTTGCCAATATGTGATCACGGCCGTGCGCAGCAACCACATTTCCTTCTATGAACGCTTGATGGGATTTTATCCGATCTCGGATTCCACGCGAGTCAAGGGGTTTCAGTTCGAGACGACCTTGCTGGCCACGCCTTACCGAAACAGGGCCATACTGGCGAAAAACGCATCGGTCGCTGCCGCCCAATTGGAAGATTACGAACAGTATATCAAGCAGTTATCGGCGCCGGTCGCCGTCTAAATCGATCAACATGCAAGCAAAACAGAAAGAAGTCGATTGGCATCTATACGCCGAAAAGTACGATATGCTGCTAACCTACAATCCCTTTTACCGGGCGTTGCAGCAGGAGGTACTGGACCTGATCGGAACCTGGAAAATTGACGATGGAGCCTGCCTGCTCGACGTAGGGGCAGGTACGGGTAATTATTCCGTATTCATGGCCGGCCAATTCCCTCAGGCACAAGTCCTCCACATCGACAACAATAAGGCGATGAACGCCAGGGCCATTCTGAAAAAGAATGCCCGAAAACTCCCCAATCTGGAGATCTACCAGCAGGGGATCGAAGAAGTCCGACTCCAGGCCGACAGCGTTCAGGGAATGATCTCGGTCCATGCCCTGTATGCTTTTCCAGATCCGCAAGAAGCGCTGAGGAAGATGGCCAATTGGCTGGAGCCGGGCGGCCTGGGGATCCTGATCGATCCCGGAAGGATCGTCAACGTAGTGGACTGGCAAATGGCCATCGGGCTGAGGTTGTTGTCCAAATACGGCCTGGTGAAAACGCTGAAGATCTTCCGGGAGGGAAAACCCGTGAGTCAACAGAACCAAAACATCCGTCAAATGCAACGCGAGGGTAAACTGTGGACGCACAGCACGGAAGAATTTTGCCGGGCAGTCGAACAGGCCGGGTTTCGCATCCTCGAATCCCGCACCTGCTTCCGCGGATTGAGCGATATGGCCATTGTCACGAAACCTTAGCATTCACCCCATCAAAGTCAAGAAAATGAAAGCTATGAAAACCGCAGGTATACTGGGCGGCCTGGGCCCCCAGTCTACCGCCCTTTTCTATCAGGAGATCATTCGACTTTCTCAGAGCAGGAGGATCGTGGAATACCCCCGCATGATCATCAACAGCATGTCGATCTGGGATTTTTCCGACAAGATGAACGATAAGGACCAACTGTTCGAATTGCTGTCAAAAGAGATCGAACGGATACAGGACCAGACGGATTTCCTCGCCATGGTCTGCAATACCGCCCATTGCATCATCGACCATCTGCGGCAGCACTCCAGCATTCCACTCTTGGCCATCCAGGAAGAGGTTGTGAAAAAAGTCCGGGAGGATGGGCTAAGGAAGGTCGGGATCATCGGCACTTCGATCACCTCCAGATCTCAGATCTACAAGAATGAACTCGACCTGTATGGCATTGCGTCCTATGCCCTCCCGGATCGGGTGCTCGACCTGTTCAATCAGCTGATCTTCGAAGAAATGCTGCGGGGGCAGTCCTATGACGCCATGCATGCGCAAATGCTCGAACATACCCGGCTATTGATCGACCAGGGCTGCGAGGGCATTATTCTGGGCTGCACGGAATTGCCGCTGTTCATTTCGCAGGAGGAGGTGCCGGTACCGCTCTATGCTTCTACCCAGATATTGGCCGAATCCGTCATAAACCAGTGCCTGGGCCAGGAACACGACGAAGTAGCAGTAGACGGGCCTCGGAATTCGACGGCTTCGTATTAGGGGGGGGTAAACTCATCTTGAAAGGTACGCCGTTTTGGACAGTAGATACATTTTTTCTCTATCCCCCTTGGCCCTGTTCAGAGGCGGATTTTGCCCCCCTTCGATAGGCCATGCTAAGGCAAGGGTGTCGCGGCTTAGCCTGCGCTCAAAGCAGGATGTTAATTCCCCCAAGAGGATAGCAGAAGAACAGAATGGACATGCCAAGGCCTTGATGGCCCAGCAGGGTAGAGAAGCGGGCAAAGTCCGTCCAGGCAAGGAGTGCAGGCAATAAGTAAAGCCTGGCCAAGGGGCGCGTTTTTGGGTACCTTTTTGCGCGTCAAAAAGGTACGAACAAAGAGCTTCCCCCGCAGGCTAAGGAAAGTAGCGTCTTCAGAATAGCCTGACGGTTGCCCCCCCTAACAAGATTATTTGCAAGAGCGGTCGTCGAGCCTGCCTGCAGCAGGCAGGCGCAATCGCAACCCTTTCCCATCAAAAACTTCCATCAAGAATGCCCGATTTTGTGGCGGGGTGAATACCTTTAGCC
>JAGQXA010000664.1 GCA_020436865.1 Saprospiraceae bacterium
CGTCGAGGAGCGGCTGGGGCAACTCCGTTGCCAGGCGACGCGCGTCGATACGCAATTCGGCAAGTATTTGATCGGAGTAGGCAAAGAAGAATTCGACCTTCGCGCGATCGGCGCCTTGCCGGGCATCCGCGATATCCATCGCGTCAGCGACGCCTACAAGCTCGTTTCCAGGAAGTGGAAAGTGGCGCAAACGGCCGTAGAACTGGCGCCCGGCCTGGCCATCGGCGGCGGACACTTCCAGATCATGGCCGGCCCCTGTTCGATCGAATCGGAAGAGCAGGTCCGCGCCACCATCGAGCACTTGCAGGCCAACGGCATCCGCATCATGCGCGGCGGCGTCTATAAGCCCCGCAGCTCGCCTTATTCTTTCCGCGGATTGGGGCTGGAAGGCCTGCGGCTGTGGTCGCGCTACGCCCGCGAGGCGGGTATCCGGATCGTGACCGAAGTCATGATGGTCGAACAGATCGATCCCATGCTCGAATACGTAGATATCTTTCAGGTCGGCGCCCGCAACGCCCAAAACTTCAACCTGCTCGACGCCCTGGGACGGATCGACCGGCCGGTTCTGCTAAAACGCGGGATCTCGGGCACGATCGACGAACTGTTGCAGGCAGCCGAGTACATCTTCTCCAACGGCAACGAACGCATCCTGCTGTGCGAACGCGGCATCCGAACCTACGAGAGCGCCTATCGCAATTGCCTGGATGTCAATGCGATCGCTTTGTTGAAGGAAAAGTCTCACCTCCCGGTGGTGGTCGACCCCTCGCATGGGGTCGGCATCCGGCGTTTCGTGGAGCCCGTTGCCCTGGCCGGCATGATGGCCGGCGCCGACGGATTGCTGGTCGAGGTGCACGCCTGTCCGGAAAAAGCCATGTCCGACGGCCAGCAAACGCTGGAACACGAAGAGGCGACCGCCTTTTACCGCAAGGCGAGGAGAACGGTCGAGCTGCGGAACGAACTGGCGGAGTGGTAGGGAGTTCGTATCTTCGCGCCCGATGACGCATGAAACCGACCGGTACCGCACGCTGGCCGGCCCCAGTACCGGCGAATTCCGTGACCGGGGCAGCAAATTCCTGGCCTATGCCTTTCCCGCCTATTCGGAGGAGGAGTGGCAGGAGCGCTTGGAAGAGGTGCGAAAAGACCATCCGAAGGCGCGCCACCACTGCTATGCCTGGCGCCTGGGGCTCGACGGCAATCAGTTTCGGGCCAACGACGACGGAGAGCCTTCCGGGACAGCCGGCCGGCCGATCCTGGGACAGATCGATAGTTTCGGACTGACCAACGTGGTCGTCGTCGTCGTTCGTTATTTCGGAGGTACGCTGTTGGGTACTTCCGGACTGATCCAGGCCTATCGCGAAAGTACGGCCGCCGCGCTGGCCGCCGGCGAGATCGTGGAAAGGACCGTCGAAGAGGTGTTTCGTCTGAACTTCACCTATGCCCTGATGAGCCCGGTCATGAATGCGGTGAAAGCCCTCGAACTCGAAATGGTGAACCAGGATTTCGGGGAACAGGCGGCATTGGAGATAGCCGTCCGCCAGGGCGACCGCGATCGCTTGTTGCACGAATTGCGGGCCCGCATAGCCGGGAAGAGGGTCGAGGAACTCGCACCCGAGGATGCAGTCGACGGGCTTGAGATCGAGCATTTGTATACTCGCTGACCTCTTCCGAAAATAATCTTCCCGCTCGTTTTGTCGGAAAACAGACGGACATTTGAATATATCCTATATTTGTGTGGAATGGAAGTGAAATTCGATCTTCTAATTAGAAAAGTGAGACGTTGAGTGAGATCGCGCGTCTTATCGATATTGAGTTTATGATCCCATTTTAGTACCGAACCCTGACCCCGGAGAACTGAAGTTGGCGTTCCCTGTGGTCTCAAAATCCGATTTGCTGTGAGAAAAAACTACATGCTCCTCCTCCTGTTGGCGCTGCTGACGGGCGCCTTCCGCGTTTCGGCCCAAGATTCCGAACTTTCTCCCCACGCCCTTTCGACCAAATTGTTGTTCCTCGACTATGCGATCCCCAACGGGGCCTCTCTCGATACCCTCGGCATCTCCAACGGGGTAGAACTGGCGTACATTCGCAATATCAACAACTACCTGAATCTCGCCTTTCCGGCCAAGATCGAACTGGCCAATGTGTCGGGCTATATCAATAAGCGCACCATCGTCAGTGCCGATGCCGTGCTGCAATTGCAGTACTATCGCGAAGACTTTTGGGTCGTGCCCTACATCTTCGGCGGGGGCGGGATCGCCTCGGAAGAGTTTGACGTGAACCGGGTAGAGTTTCCCATGGGGGTTGGCGCAAATATCCGCCTTGGGCCGAACTCCTACCTCAACCTGCAGGGAGAGTACCGCAAGTCGCAATCGGAAGATCGCGACAATCTGCAGTACGGGATCGGCTATTGGTTCCGCCTGGGCCCACGCGATCCCAACACCATCGACCAGGATAATGACGGCATCAGCGATGCGGCCGACCAGTGTCCGACCGAAGCCGGTCCTGCGGCTACCTTCGGCTGCCCCGACACCGATCTCGACGGCGTGGCCGACA
>JAGQXA010000665.1 GCA_020436865.1 Saprospiraceae bacterium
ATCTCGATTACCTCATCCCGGCCTATTATGTACTGACCACCGCCGAGGCCTCTTCCAACCTGTCGCGGTACGACGGGGTGCGGTACGGTTACCGCAGTCGGGAAGCCCAGACTGTCGAGGAGGTCTACCGCCTCAGCCGCACCGAGGGTTTCGGCCGCGAGGTCAAGCGTCGGATCCTTCTGGGAGCGTTCGTGCTCAGCGCCGGATATTACGATGCCTATTACGCCCGGGCGCAAAAGATCCGCCGCCTGATCCGCGACGAGTTCGGTCGATTGCTGAACGACTATGACCAGGTGCTGTTGCCCGCTTCGCCGACCCCGCCCTGGCGGATCGGCGAGTTGGCCGACGACCCGGTGGCCATGTACTTGTCGGATATCTACACGGTGCCGGCAAATCTTGCCGGACTTCCTGCCGTGAGCATTCCGGTCGGGCGCCACGAACCCACGCAACTACCCGTCGGACTGCAACTGCTGGGTCGGCCATTTGAAGAAGCGCTGCTGTTGTCATCCGCGCGGAATCTTTTGCAGTTGTTCACCCTGTAGTTGTGGTTCGGCGCATACAAAAATCCTAACAAACTGAATTTCAAGCCCCGAACAGGCTCTTTCCCGAAAAAGCGCTAGGATCTCCCTGTCCATTTGGCGCGAAAACTGTCGTTGCGCAGGTCCGCCGAATTTTCGAATTAAGTGATCCGATCAGTATACTGATCGGATCAGTAGGCGGGCGGAACGTCAGGCAGGTGTCCAAAAAGGAAAAAATTTTGTTAAAACCGACGAGTTTGTATAAGAGAGGACGATCGGGTGTTGTTCTATCCTGGATCTTTTGGTATCTTGGTGTGCGTTAAGGAGCATCTTTTTATCTTTTCTTCCCCAACTCACACACATTCCCAACACCGATTGACGTAGTCCCTGAGCGGACTCGGAAGAACTATTTTCAAACACCAAAATTAAACCCGTGTTATGACACCGGCGATGCAGCGAGGAATAGTCACGATCCTACTCATACTGTCGGCCTTCATTGGTATCGTGCCCATGACCAAGGCGGCCGAATCGAGCGAAGGAGCGACCTATGCCTATTATGAAGAAGAGGAAGTCAAGCAGCGCCTGGAAGAGATGCCCTGCCTGGTCAAACCGAAATACGAAAGTACCGTCAAGGGATACCTGTTGGGCTATACCGTTCGCAACCGCGAGAAAGCGGAAGGGATCCTCGGCCGGACTACCGTCTACTTCCCCCTTTTCGAACAGTATCTCCAGGAGCACAACCTACCCGACGCCCTGAAGTATCTGGCCGTTGTGGAATCGGCCCTCGATCCGAACGCGGTCTCTCCCGTCGGCGCCACAGGGCTATGGCAGTTTATGGACTACACCGGTCGCGACTTCGGACTGAAGATCAACCGCACGGTCGACGAGCGCCGGGATCCGGTCAAATCCACGCAGGCCGCCATGGCCTTCCTCGGTTTGTTATACGAACGGTTCGGAAATTGGGAATTGGCCCTGGCCGCCTACAACTCCGGCGGAGGGAGGGTCAGCCGGGCCATGAAGCGCGCCCGCAGCCGCAACTTCTGGCGCATTCGCCGTTATCTGCCCCGCGAAACCCGGAACTATGTGCCGGCGTTCATCGCCGCGACCTATCTGGGGCAATACTACTACCATCATCAATTGGCGCCTCAGTACCCGCAGATCGATCTGCAGCTGACCGAAAGGCTCCTGACCACCGAATATGTATCCTTTTTCCGCATCGCCCAGGTTACCGGACTCTCGCTCGACCTGATCGAAACGCTCAACCCGGCCTACGTGCGGGGCTATATCCCGGAAAGCCAGGAGGGCAATTACCTGATCCTGCCGAAGCGGGTGATGCCGGCGGTGAAAGACTACCTCCGGTTGCGCGAATTGGAGGGCAACCATGAACTGGAGGTGAATACGCCGGTGTACCGATACGCCCATGAGTCGCCAAACTGGAAAGAAAACTACTTCGAATCGATCTATATCGTGCGCGAAGAAGACCGGCTGGAAAATATCGCCCAATTGCTGCACTGCACACCCTACGATCTGCAGGCCTGGAACCGCCTCACCTCTTGGGAAGTGCGCCGGGGTCAGGAATTAGTGCACTACTATCCGCGCGAGATCAGGCGCTTTAGGCCCGCCTATCTGAGCCCGTTAGAGCCCCTGCCACAACGATCGGTAACTCCGTCCACGCCCGAACTCAGACTCGAGTTGCGGGAAGACAAGGCCGAAGTCTACCGGCGCGGTAAATATCTTTATTACCGGCCCAAACGGCATGAGACCTGGATCGATATCGCCGCCAAATTTCCCGAAGTGACGCTCGAGCAACTGCTCCTGCTCAACGAGATCGATGCGAGCCAACCGACGGCTCCCGGCACAAAAGTGCGGATCAGGCGGTTCTGATCCGCCGTTGCCAAGATCTGGAGCAACAGATTGATTTTCAGCTGAGTAGCGGCTGTTTACGTTAACGTTGGAGAATACTTCTTTAAGGCCCCTTTCGGGGTCGAGTATCCGGAGAACACAAACCTTGAGTTATTGGGCTGAGCAGGCTAGCTGTTGGGCTGTTGTTGGATTCTTTTAGGGGAGGGCAAAAAAAGAGGTCAAGGCGGAAAGCCCTGACCCCTGAATAAACACCTAAAACCCTATTAACTAACTGTCCGGCGAGCGCCGGAAAGTCAAGTGTTTTCTCTAGAAAGAACGCTCCGAGCGTAGGAATGTTTTCCAAACCTCTGATTGGTTAATGCTTCGGAGCGCGATTTTAACCAAAATTAAGCATTTTTAAGCGGAAATGCTTGCTTTGTCATGCGATTACCCCGAAAAATTTCCAAAGGGTCCGCAATATAGCACTTCTTCATTTTTTTGACCCACAACTTCTTGCAGATCTTGCTCTGCCAAAACCATTTTCAAGAGCGTTCAATTGGTCAATGTGGTCAAGCGGGGGGTTGTTCAATAACAAAGGGAGTTGACGATCAACTCCCTTTGCAAACGAACTCAATTGCAATCGGGCCGACATTGCTGCCGGCCGGCTACTCTTTAGGCAATATCGATGCGGCGCGGCGGTACCGGCTTGGCTTCTTCTTTCTTGGCCAATACAACCGTTAGCACACCGTTGAGGTATTCAGCCTTGATCGATCCCTGATCGACCGAATCGGGCAGGCGGAAGCTGCGCTCGAACGACTGGAAGGCGAACTCGCGCCGGGTGTAGCGCCCGTCGGTTTCCTGCGCCTCCTTCTCCTGGCGGTCTTCGCCCTTGATGCGCAGCAGATCTTCGTCGACCTCGATGAAGAAGTTCTCTTTCGACATTCCGGGCACCGCCAGTTCGATCCGGAAATCATTCTCCGTTTCTTTCACGTTGACTGCCGGCAACCCGTGATGACGAGTGTCGCGCAACAGGGTGTTCAGATCGGAATTGAAGAAATCGCTCCACAGTCCGTCGAACGGAAAAGATGCAGGCTTGCGGGTCATGCTCGGTTTGAAAGTGATCATTTTCATGGTAGTATTCTGTTTTGTATTTTGTTAAAAGATTTCACCCGACTCCCTGCAATCGGCGTTCCAACTGGCCAAAGGGAGCAAAAAACGGAAAAATCCCTGTCGTTTTGTCAAGACACATCCCAGGCGACTGTCAAAACGACAGAATTTGCTGAAATTTTTTCCGCTTCCCGAAGGTGGGTTCCACTGGCTTAAAGCTTAAATTGGCACCTTGCATCGAATAAAGGGCCCAAGGATCCCTGGACCCTTTACTCTCCGACACCTTCTGTTATGAACGATCACCACTGGAAACAGATCGAATCCAAGATCCAAACTTGGGAGCAGGCCGCCGACACGGTCGGCCGGTGGCGAAAAGCCGGCGAGCGGATCGTATTCACCAACGGCTGCTTCGATCTGCTGCATTACGGCCATGTGCGATACCTGGCCGAAGCGCGCGACCTGGGCGACCGCCTCATCGTGGGCTTGAATTCGGCCGACTCGGTAAGACGCCTGAAAGGGCCGGAGCGCCCGATCAACGACGACCAAAGCCGGAGAGCGATGCTCGCCGCGCTGGCCTGCGTGGATGCCGTGGTGGAATTTTCGCAGGATACTCCCCTCGAATTGATCCAACTCCTGCTTCCCGACGTTCTAGTAAAAGGAGGCGACTGGAAACCGGAGCAGATCGTCGGGTCAGCGATTGTGCTGGCCGCCGGCGGAACGGTCAGAAGCCTCTCCTTCCATTCCGGTTATTCCACCACCCGCTTAGCCGAAAAGATCAAAAAAGGAAAAGGGTAATATGAAGATCCACGAATTGCTGCAACACCTGGAAGCAGTGGCGCCCCCCCGGTATCAGGAGTCGTACGACAATGCCGGACTGATCGTAGGTGATGCCGGTCGCGAGCTGACCGGCGTACTGTTATGCCTCGACTCGACCGAAGCAGTGGTGGCCGAAGCAGCCGAACTCGGCTGTAACCTGATCGTCGCGCATCACCCCATCGTTTTCCGCGGGCTCAAACGCCTGACCGGCAGCACTTATGTCGAGCGCGTAGTGATGGAAGCCATCCGCCGCGACATCGCCATCTATGCCGCACACACCAATCTCGACAACGTCTTCCACCAGGGCGTCAATGCCAAGATCGGAGAGAAACTGGGACTGCTCAACACGCGCATCCTTTCCGCGAAAGCGGTACTGAAACAACTCTCGTTCACGGCGCCGGCCGAGGAGTGGCCGGAACTCGAAGGCGCCTTGCAGGAGGCCGGGGCGGAAGCAGTTTGGCAATCGGCAGCCGGCAGTGGGCAGCAGGCAACGGACAAAAGACTTCACGGTACGACGATCTTTCCGGAAGGGGTCGAAACCGCGGTCCGCAGGATACTCGAACAAACCAGCTGCGCCGAGATCCGGGGCGTTCACAGCCTCGAGAACAAAGCCGCTACCGTCGGCAGCGGCCTCATCGGACAACTGCGGGAACCTCTGGAAGAAGCCGACTTCCTGCAACAGCTCAAGGAACGCATGCAGGCAGGCTGCGTCCGCCATACCGCCCTGCTCGGCAAACCCGTACAAACCGTGGCGGTTTGTGGGGGCGCCGGCGGATTCCTGCTGCCGGCCGCAATCGCCCAGGGAGCCGACGTGTTCGTTACCGCCGACTACAAGTACCACGAGTTCTTCGACGCCGACGGCCGGATCGTCATTGCCGATATCGGACATTACGAAAGCGAACAGTACACCATCGAGCTTTTGAAGGAGATTATTTCCGAGAAATTTCGTAATTTTGCGGTCCATTGCACGAAAGTGAGCACCAATCCCGTACAGTATCTGTAAACATCCTCATTTTCAAAGGTTTACACCTCATATCAAAATCATATGGCCAAGGAACTCACAGTAGCTGAAAAACTGAAAGGTCTTTACGAGCTGCAACTCATCGACTCCGAGATCGACGACATCGAAGTACTGAAAGGCGAGCTGCCCATCGAGGTGAGCGACCTGGAAGACGATATCGCCGGACTGGAAACCCGGCTTACGCGTCTGAAAGATCAGATGGACGATCTGGAAGGCGAGATCAGCAAACACCAGTCGAACATCAAGGAAGCCGAAGCGCTGATCGAGCGCTACGAGAAGCAGATGGACAATGTGAAGAACAACCGCGAATACGACGCCCTCTCCAAAGAACTCGAACTGCAGCGCCTGGAGATCCAACTTTCGGAAAAGAAGATCCGCGAGGCCAATCAGTTCAAGAAGAACAAGGAAGAGACCCTGACCGCTACGCAGGAGCGCTACGACGCCAAACACAAGGACCTCGATACCAAGAAGGTCGAACTGGCCGAGATCATCGAAAAGACCGAAAAGGAAGAAGACAAGCTGCGCAAGAAAACGGAAAAGGCCCGCAAGA
>JAGQXA010000109.1 GCA_020436865.1 Saprospiraceae bacterium
GCCCAGGCGTGCAAACCCCAGTGCAACAGCGTGTACTTCATGGCATTGCGGGCCTGCTCGGCCTCGCCGATGGCCGCGACCGGCGGATTGGTATAGTGAAAAATGGGCTCGGCGACGCTGAAGAACAACAGGCCGATCCCCATACCCGCCGAAAACAACATGGCGAACCAGGAAAAGGTGCTGAATTCCGGCCGGGCCTTCTCCCCCCCGAGACGGATCCCCCCGAAGCGGCTAAAGGCAAAGTACAGGGCAACGGCTACCATCGCATTGACCGCCAGCACGAAAAACCATCCGGCGTTATCGGCCATGCCGGTCTTCACCGTGTCGAACACCCGCTCCATCGGCTTGCCGATGAGGAGGGTGAGGCTGATAAACAGCAAGATGATGATCGCCGAGGGGTAAAACACCGGGGCGTGTATGTCGAAGTACTTCTTGTCCGGTTTCTTCATGTCGATCGAGGCTAGGTGTGGAAAAAGGAAGCCCCCCGGCCAGGCGGTGAGGCGGCCTCAGACGGGGGGCTTGCTGTGGCTGAGCCTGGTCTGACTAGGGCTGGACCAGCCACATTCTCGCGTTCTGGTCGTTGCCGCCTTCCAGTTGCTCGATCGCCGCCTGATAGTTGGCGTTGTTCAAGCTTTGCTCCTCGCCCGGGTACAGGAAGCGCAGGGGCAATTGATCGTTGTTGAGGTTCTGGCAGGAGGGCTCGAGGAAGGGGATGCCGTCCCAACTGTAGCCGCTTTCATAGTACCAGCGGCGCACTTCGAAGTAGGGTTCCAGTCCGTGGAAGAACAGGGCCAGCCACTTCTGCTCCCAGATGTCGGTCTTGCCGGAATACGCCACGCCCGAATTATCGTAGAAGTCGTCGTAGGTATTCCAGCCGAAAGGCGCCAGGTCGACTTGGTGGTATTCCAGGGAGGCGAAGATGCCGGCCTTGTAGTGGCTCTCGGCATCGTCGGTGATCCAGCCTTTCTCGACGGCCTCGGCCAGCAGGAATTCCACTTCGGCATAGGTCATCACGATCCCCTCGGCAGTAGGCAGCCCCAGGCCGCTGGCCTGCACCAGATTCGGATCGTCCCAGTATTGCACACCCAGGCGCGAACCGCTTTTCGGGCAGTCGCCGGTATTGGCTCCGTTCACCGCCCCGGTGAAGGAGGTGGGATCGGAAAAATCGTCGTTGTTGGGTCGGGCGTAGCGCATCAGGCGCGGGTCGTCGTGGGCGTTCAGTATGTCGAGGGCCGTTTGGCTCAGAGCCACGGCATCGAAGTCGCCCGTTTTGAGTGGGATCAGTGGGTACTGGTTTGGAAAGCCGTCCAGGTAAGCCAGCGTGGCGTTGTCGGCATTGCTGGTCAGGATGTTGCCTGCGTCGACGATGGCGGCGAATTGATCGCCGGCATTGGCAAGCTGGTCGCCGGCGGTCATCAATAGCCGCAGCATCAGCGAGTTGGCCAGTTTTTGCCACTTCGCGGCGTCGCCGCCAAGAAGGATGTCGCCGGCGATGTTTCCGGCGCCCGAGAGCAGGTCGCCGGCGCGGCCGAGCTCGCTGAGCAGGTCGGCATAGATCTCGGCCTGATCGTCGTAGGCCGGGGTGAAATTATTGTCTGCCCCGCCGATCGCCTCGGTATAGGGGATATCGCCATAGGCATTGGTGAGCGTGGCGTAGATCCAGGCCCGCAGCACCTTGGCGGCGCCTTCGAGCTGTTCGTTGCCCTTTTCGCGGGCCAGGGTCTCGACCGCGTACACGTCGGTCAGGCTTTCGTACAGGCCTTCCCAGACGGTCGGGAAGGCGTTCCAGTTATAGGTGTCGACTTCCGTACGAAGAGTCTTGGCCGTCAGTTGGGCGGCGTTGTTGCCCAGCAGGAAGGACTCGGTGACCATAGTGTTCAGGCTGCTGCGGATGGCCGAGGTGAACAGCACGTCGGCCGACACTTCCGTCGGCTCGTTGGGGTTTTGATTGAATTCCTCGAACTTCTCGCAGGCGGGCAGCAGAAGTAAGCTCAGGAGGACGAAGGTCGATAGGGATCGTATGTGAAGATTCATGTTTTGCATTTTTTAGGTTATGAAGGCGACTTCCCGGACATGTTCCTAGAAGCCGACGTTCACCGAAAAGCCGAAGCTGCGGGTCGAAGGTAGTTGCGTGCTTTCGAAACCGTTGACAAACAGGCCGTTGCGGATCGAGTACGTTTCCGGGTCGATGGTCGGTACGTCGGTGAACAGCAGCAGGTTCCGGCCGACCAGCGAGATCCTCAGCGAAGCGAAGGCCGAATTATCCAGCCAGCGCGAGGGCAGGATATAGCTGAGGCTCAGTTCGCGCAACTTGATGTAGGTAGCGTCGTAGGTGGCCGCCTCGATGTTGTCGCGGTTGAAGCCGTTGCCGTAGTAGTTGTAGAAATACCCGGTATAGCCGGCGCCGCCGGGTTCGACCACTACGTCGTTCTCCGACAGTTCGCTTTGGTCGATGATGCCGTCTTCGTTGGCATCTTCCCAATTCCAGCCCGGGCCCACGATGCCGCCTTGCTGTTCGAGGGTGTATACGGGTTCGCCGTCGGCGTCATAGGAAACGGAGTAGTAGGTTCGTCCGTCGGTGGTCGACAGAGGCAGGTGCGGATCGTCGTCGTTGGTGATCGTACCGCCGGTGTTGTACAGGGCGTGCGAACGCGAGTAGATCTTGCCGCCGATCTGTCCGTCGAAGAGGAAGCCGAGACTGAAATTGCCGACGGTGAAGGTGTTGTACAGGCC
>JAGQXA010000666.1 GCA_020436865.1 Saprospiraceae bacterium
GCGCATGCCGAAGGCATTCCCATACACGTGTGGGTCGACGAAACCCGGCCCCGTAACCAGGGCGCCCGGCTGACGGCCTACGAGTTGCAGCAAGAGGGCGTTCCTCATACGGTCATTGCCGACAATACCGGCGGGCACCTCATGCAGCACGGCATGGTCGACCTGGTATTGGTCGGCAGCGACCGGACGACCCGCACGGGCGATGTCGCCAACAAGATCGGAACCTACCTGAAGGCGCTCGCCGCCTACGACAATCAAGTGCCGTTCTATGTAGCTCTGCCGAGTACTTCGATCGATTTTTCCTTGCGCGACGGCCGCACCGGTATTCCGATCGAACAGCGCAACGCCCGGGAAGTGACGCATATCGAAGGCTGGCTCGACGGTAAATGGGAGGAAGTACAGCTGAGTCCGAACGCCAGTCCAGCCGCCAATTACGGCTTCGATGTGACACCTGCCCGGCTCGTCACGGGCCTGATCACCGAACGGGGTATCTGTGGCGCCGATGAGGCTGCCATCCTCAGCCTGTTTCCCGAACGGCGATAGGACGCAGGAAGATCGCTGAAAGAGCGCCCAAAAAATTCGGCATACACGCCACTTTGCCCCTATCTTTGCCGGCAAAACAAAAAAATCCAGATCATGAAACGCTTTCTCCCACTGAACATCACCCTGGCGACCCTCCTGATCCTGTTCGCTGCGGTAGCCTGCAGGCAGGGTACTACCGGGGATGCTCCCTCCGGCGCCGACGCTCCGGCAAAGCAGGATTCCACCTTCACGCCGCCGGTCACGAACGAACCGTCCAGCCTGGTTCCGGAAGGCGCCGCGCCGGTCACCGACCTGGACCAATACAGAAAGAGCCAACCCAGTTTCCAGACGGGCAATGTAGAGCAGATCAAAGCACTGTTTCCCGACCAGGGCACCGGCTTTTCTGCTATGACCGAGCCACAGGTGGAGATCGAATGGAAGGGAACTCAGCGACCATTCCCGTTCGCTCTGCGCGATTACAAAGATGCTCAGGGACAACGGATCAATGTGCGGGTCGAAGACTACTCCACCAACCCCGGGAAGATCTATAACCACGTGACGCCCGACTACAAGCCGATCCGATTTACCGACGGGCAGCTCTTCGATCTGAACGAGCCAGGCAAATACCGCGGTTTCGCCATGATCCTGCCGGTCGGTACGACGCAGGTCAAACTAGTGGTCGACAATCGCTTCGTCATAACGATCCAGGACTATAAGAACGGCAACATGAAGGTGGCCAATGGGGTCATCGCAGGCTTCGACTTTGAAGCGCTGAAAGCCATGGGGCAGTAAGCCGCACGGCCGTGGACGAAGGCTATATCAAGTTCAAAGCCGAATGGACGCAGGCGCCAGCGCTTCCGTTCGATCGCCTGGCCCGTCTCGATCACTGGCGCCGGAAACTCTACAGCTTGGGTTTGATCGGATCCTATCCCGGCGGCATCGGCTACGGCAACCTCAGTTGCCGATGGGATAAGCCCGGACAATTCGCGATCACCGGTTCGGCCACCGGCAATCTGCCGGAACTGGATAGCCGCCACTATTCGCTGGTTACCGCCGTCGATCTGACCCAAAACCGGCTTTGGTGCCAGGGGCCGCTCGTCGCTTCTTCCGAATCGATGAGCCATGCCGTCATTTACCGGGAATGCCCGCAGGTGATGGGCGTCGTGCACGTGCATCACCTGCGGCTTTGGGAACAACTGCTCCATCGGGTACCGACAACTGATCCGTCCGCGGCCTACGGTACTCCGGAAATGGCCCGGTCGATCATTCGTCTTTTACAGGAAACCAATTTGCCCGAACAGCGCATCTTCGTGATGGAAGGACATCGGGAGGGCATCTTCGCTTTTGGCAAGAACCTCGACGATGCCGGGGAAGTATTGCTTCATCACTTCCACGAACTTACCTGATCAAAAACAGGGTTGGGCGCTTCACCGGAATCCCTTATCTTGTTTTGCGACGATCGATCTACCCACCAAAACAAACGCCATGCCCCCCTCTGTAACCTTTGTAACCCTTGTAACCCTTGTAACCCTTTTTTCCTGCCAACCTCCCATCGACCCCGCAGCCGAGGCGGAAACCCTCAAGCAGGTCGACCGCGATTTTTCCGCCCTTTCGGAAAAGGAGGGCATGAAAAAGGCCTTCCTCGAGTATGTAGCCGACGATGGAGTGCTGTTGCGCCCCAATCGCCTGCCCGTGGTAGGCAAAGATGCCGTCGGCAAGCTGCTCGAACCCGTGGCCGACGAGGCCTTTACACTGATCTGGGAGCCGCTCTACGGTTCGGTTGCGGCCTCCGGCGACCTTGGCTATACCTATGGCACCTACGAGTTGACCGTCGATACCCTACTGGAAAAAGGCACCTACGTGTCGATCTGGCGAAGAGATGCTGCCGGCCAATGGAAGTACGTGTTGGACAGTGGGAACGAGGGGGTGGGGGAGTGATAGTTTAGGCA
>JAGQXA010000110.1 GCA_020436865.1 Saprospiraceae bacterium
CCTTTCGTCGGTCAAGGTAATCAATCTAGTTCGATCTGGCAATGAGCCCTTCGAAAATCTGGAGCGCCGAAGCAATGCGTTCAACGGAGCGCTCCTGCCCCAAGACGGCCATCATGTCGAACACGGCGGGTCCTTGTAGCGTTCCCGACAAGGCAATGCGCAGCATGGGCAACACATCGCCGAATTTCAACTCATGACGCTGCATGAACTCCTTGGTCGCCGCCTCGATGGCCGGAGCCTGGAAGTCGGGCAGTTGCCGGAGCGTATCCACGAGATCCTCGAAGGGCTTCCGGCGTTCGGCCGACCATTTCTTTTGCACGGTCTTTTCGTCGTATTCGCGGACCTCCTCGAAAAAATAATACCCATTCTCCCAGAGGTCGGTCAGTACCGTGATCCGTTCTTTCATCAGTCCGCAGACGGCAGTCAGGTAGGCCTCTTCGGGAGAGTGGCCATGGCGTTCGAGGAAGGGGCGGACCAGCTTGGCCAATTCGGCGTCGGCGCTGTGCTGCAGATATTGCTGATTGAACCAGCGTGCTTTGTCGAAATCGAAGCGAGCGCCCGCTTTGCCGATGCGTTCCAGCGAAAAGGCTTCGGCTAATTCTTCTACCGAGAAGAGTTCCTGTTCCGTGCCGGGATTCCAGCCGAGGAAGGCCAGAAAGTTGATCACCGCCCGGGGATCGAAGCCGAACTCCCGGAACCCGGTGAAGGAATCTTCCGGACTATCGCCTTCCCAGGCCAGGGGGAATACCGGGATGCCGAGTTTCACGCCGTCGCGCTTACTCAGCTTGCCTTTTCCATTGGGCTTCAGGATCAGCGGAAGGTGTGCGAATCGGGGCATGTCCGACTCCCAGCCCAGCGAGCGGTATAGCAGCACGTGGTGGGCGGTGCTGGGCAGCCACTCCTCCCCGCGGATCACGTGGGTGATCTGCATGAGGTGGTCGTCGACGATATTGGCCAGATGGTAGGTCGGCATGCCATCGGCTTTGAGCAGCACCTTGTCGTCGAGTTCATTGCTTTCGAAAGAGACTTCTCCACGGATGAGATCGTCGATCCGGATCGTCTCGTTCTGAGGCACCTTCAGGCGGATCGTATACGGAACGCCCGTCGTGATGAGCCTGTCCACTTCCGCGGGAGGCAGGCTGAGGCTGTTGCGCATGGCGGTCCGGACGGTGGCGTCGTACTTGAAATTGTGGTTGCCCTTTTCCTTTTCCGCTTCCCGGCGGGCATCGAGTTCTTCCGGGCTGTCGAAGGCATAATAAGCATGCCCGGAGTCCACCAGCTGCCGGGCAAACCGGCCGTAGAGTTCCTTGCGATCCGATTGCCGGTAGGGTCCGAATTCACCTCCGAAACCAGGACCTTCCTCGGGCTCCAGCCCCAGCCAACGCAGCGATTCGATGATGTACTCCTCCGCTCCGGGCACATAGCGGGTCTGATCGGTGTCTTCGATCCGCAAAATAAAAGTGCCACCCGTTTTACGGGCCAGAAGGTAGTTGTAAAGAGCGGTACGGACACCTCCGATGTGGAGAGCGCCGGTGGGGCTGGGAGCAAATCGGACGCGAATATTCTTCATACGGGGAAAACAATTTCTGATCTCACGAAAAATAGCACCTGCAAGGCAGCAATAATGAGGGGTTTATCGTTCCTTCCACAAGACCAACGAGCATCCGGCTACAGAGTATCCCAAAGATTTGATGTCGGTTTTGAGAAAACGCCTGGCACTGGCCTTGATCCCTTCCAGTTTCCCTCCGCACTGAAAACAGGCCTCAAATGTAAGGAAAATCATCAAACCCCTCTTCCGGACTTGATTACTTGTAATGGGCAAAAAGGCCCGATCCCATAGCATATCACAAACAAACGAACATGTATCTGGTTAAAACCCCGCAATTTATCCAAAACCTCTTTCCCAATTTCATCTGGAAAGTACCTTCCGTACAAAAGGTCCTGTATCTCACCTTCGACGACGGCCCGATTCCCGAGGTAACGCCTTGGGTGCTGGATACGTTGGAGGAATATGAGGCAAAGGGCACTTTCTTCTGTGTGGGGGATAACATCCGGAAAAACCCGGACCTATTGGGAGAGGTCGTTTCGAGGGGGCATCACGTCGGAAACCATACCTTCAACCACCTCAACGGTTGGTCGACCGACAATGTTCCGTATTTCCACAATGTACGGCATTGCGCCAATCTGGTAAAGTCGGGCTTATTCCGCCCACCTTACGGCCGGTTGAAGCCGAAGCAGGCCCAGTTCCTGCAAAGGCACTACACCATCATCATGTGGGATGTGCTCAGCGGCGATTTCGATCCGAACCTCAGTCACGAGCAATGTCTGGAGAACGTCCTGCATCATGCCGCTCCGGGCTCGATCGTGGTATTCCACGACAGTCTGAAAGCGGAGGGTAAACTGCGGTTCGTGCTGCCCCGGGTGTTGGCGCATTTTCAGCAGCAAGGGTATCGCTTCGAGGCGTTACGGGAAGAGCTTTTTTCTCTGGCGCCCGGTCAAACGACGGCTCCGAGCTACCGTCAAAGCGCGTAGGCAAAGTTCAGAAACCTGCAATGTTTAGTCTTTATAAAATGAAAGCCATCCGGCTCGTCCGGATGGCTTTTTTCTTTTTTGTGGGAAGGGGGGCTCGCGATCAGTCGCAGCCGAGGTCGATCCTCGAGGCGGAGTCGTTGTTCGGAATGCAGTTGCCGGAAAGCACATGGTCTGGCACATAGCGCTGAATGTCGGGATCGTGAAGACCATGCCGCAGGAAGGAGACCAGGTCGTCGATCTCTTCCTTGCTTAGCTGGAGCGGGCGCAATTGAGGGGCGATCTGAGTTTCCGGAACATTCGGATTTTCCGGTTCGCCAGTATTGAAATAGCGGACCACCTCCTCCAGAGAGTTCTTGCTGCTACCGTGAAAGAAAAATTCTGCTTCCTTCAGGTTGTAAAGCTGCGGAACTTTGAACTTGTACATGTCTTCTTCCCGATCGGTGAAGCTGCCTCGCCCCAGATTGCGCGGATCGTCGGGGCCTGTAGCGAAAGCAACGCCGGTTTCATACAGGTCTTTGACGCCCAGTGCGTAAAACTCCGTGGCGTTCAGGGCCGGACCGCGATGGCAGCTATAGCACTGCGCCTTGCCGTAGAACAACAACGCGCCGCGCTTTTCCTGGTCCTGCAGCGCATCGTAGTTACCCCGCAGCCATTCCTGGTAGGGCGCCTTGTTGGTCAGCAACGAGCGCAGGTAGGCAGAAATGGCGAAGCTGGCCGTCACAAGAGAATAGCGTTCTTCTTCGGGAAATTCCGGAAAGCACTGATCGAAGAGGGCTGTGTATCCGAGCGAGTCGGTTATGTCTTTGTTGACCACCAGCCGGTGCAGGCGGAGCCCCTCGACGTTCTGGCATTCCAGACCGCTATGTCCCAGGAAGTTGACTGCCGTTCCCTTTTCTTCCGTCCAGGCATACTCCGTACCGACGTTGGCGTCGCGGGCGCCAAAGCGGCCGTTCCAGGTGGTATTGGTCACATAGGCCGTGTTAAGCATGCACAAGGGGCGCAAGCCTTGTACGTCCATTTCCGTTTCGAGGTAGTCGGCATTTTGGGTTCGCTCCTCGCCGTTGAAGCCGAAGTTGATCCCTCCGTCGGCAATCCCTTGCTCGCGGCCGGGCATAAAACAGGCCGAAGGCACATGGCAGGATCCGCAGGAATAGGTTTCCCGCCCTGATTCGTGCTTTGGGTCGAGCGCCAGTCCGGTTTCAAAAAACAGGAATTTGCCGAGCTCGATCTTTTCCTCGAAAAGCGGATTGCTGGGATCTTGCGGGATCTGGTCGTAATCGCCATCTTCCGGAAGCAGGAAGTAATCCAGCGTTTCCGTAGGAGAAAGACTGTTTAACCGATTGCGCAACTGAATATCCAGCGGATTGTCAAGCCCGTCTGACTGACAGGCGTTCAGGCCCAGGAAGACCAATAGCAGGAAAGTAAATGTTTTGTTCATGGGATTTACGTTTACCGAACTCGCACGCAAAATACGAATTCATCGGCGAATGTTACAGCCTTTGCCGGGCAAAAAGAAGCACATTTGTCGGTTGTCTTTCCACTTTTGGGTTGACCAAAGGGCCGGTTCCTAACAGGAGATTTACCGGCGGGAACACTTCGTCGATAGCTACCTAAATGCAGCTAAAGTAAGGCCGGTTGGAAATATTAGAAAAAAAAGCATAGGAAAATACCTGTATCATGGTAGTGCACAATTAGGTATAAACCTTAATTTTGTATAATCCGAAAGAAGTCCTTGTGACTTTCTGCGGCACCTTTTTCCCTTTTAGACCACGGGAGTATTTGAAGACTGCGCGCACCCAAAACTGATTTGATCTACCTGCAAGAAGTCGGCCACAGACCATCCCAATACACACGGCGAAATAAGCACATCCAACCACTTCACTTCGACGGCCGCACTTAACCAGACTCTTTTCCGGGTGTTTGTCATCTGTAATCAACTACTCTGTAAGGTCGTTACAGGGCCAAAACCGATTTAAATGGTGTTTCAAATTACCTTCCCATGAAAAGAGATGTTACCCCCCTGATCCTTGCAATCAGCCTGGCCTGCTTGTGCCTTGCTTTTACCCTTCCTGCCCAAACCACTATCTGGGAAGAAGATTTTGAAACCGAAGGCGATGGGATCCGCTACTCCGCCTCTAATCTGTTCTATGGCGGTGGAAATGACTATTTCGGCCGCGTCTATGGGCCGACGCACGAGTATACCGCAGCTGGTTCGGGCAACCCGATCTTTCTGACGGGAACCGGCGACCCCAGTAACCAGAACGGACTGTATCTCAACTATAGCGGAGATTATTTTCTGGCCGGGGAAGATCTCGACGACAACAGCGGCGATCAGTTGGATACCAAGTCGATCACCTTCGATGCGATCGATATCTCCGCCTTCACCAACCTGACCTTTGCCGGATTATTTGGAGCTTGCAACGAGAATCCCTGCGGCTCCAATCAATACGACGACAACGATTACATCCGCGTTTTCTATAACATCGACGGCCAGGGAGAGGTGCAGGCGCTTTGCTTTTCGGCCGATATCGAGTGTAACGGCCCCGGCGATGTCACCAACGAACCGCTGCACCGCGATCCGAACTGCGACGGCGACGGCGGAGAAGGCGAGCTGATCACCTGTACCATGCAGGAATTCTCTTTCTCGGTGCCTAACGGGAGTTCGATCGTGTTTCGGGTGGAAGTGCATGCAAATGGAAGCCACGAAGAAATTGCCCTCGACCGCTTCCGCTTGCTCGGGGAAGAGCTGGGTGGAGATTGTACCGACCCGGTGGTGAATACTATCTCGACTTCCGGGAGCGGTTGTCCGGGCGAAACCGTCATGCTCACGGTCGACGGCCTGCTCAACGATGCCTCCGATTGGCACTGGTACGAACTCGGTTGCGGAGATACGCCCGTTGGCGTCGGGGTCAATGTATGGGTGAGCCCCAGCACGACCACTACCTACTATGTGCGCGGCGAACCCGGCTGCGACGGCCCGGTCACCTGTGCGACCATCGTCGTTGACGCCGACGATTCGACAGATCCCGTGCTGACCATTCCTGGCGACGTGACCGTCGAATGTGGCGAATCACTGAATCCGCCCCCGATCACTTGCGGGCCGGTTCCGCTATTGCTGGACATGCTGACGGTCAATCTGGGCCCCGGAGGGAACGCCACGCTTTATGCCTCTGATTTCGATGCCGGAAGCCTGGATGCCTGTGTTACGAGCGGACTTTCCTTTTCCTTTGCGCCCATGGGCGCCAACGATTTTCTGACCCTGACTTGCGCTGATCTCGGCGTCCACCTGGAAACCGTCTATGTCCAGGACGGCAACGGCAACCAGAGTGTGGCCGAAGTGAGCTACGAGGTACAGGATCAACAAGGGTACTGTGCCGGCGGAGGTGGCTGTGGGCCGACCCCCGTGCTGCATCAAACCCTGCATACCAACCTTCCGCCTTCGGGCTCGCTCGAACTGTACGCCGGCCTGTTCGATCTGGCTAGCCAGGATGTCTGTTCTACGGGCTCTTTGGCCTTCTCCTATTCCAATGCGATAGCCGACGACAGCCTGACCTTCACTTGTTCGGAAACGGGGCTCAATAGTCTGAATATATGGGTGTCGGATGGCGACCTCAACTTCGGATCGGCCTCTGTGCTGCTCGATGTACAGGATAACCTCGGCGCTTGCCCCGGAACTGCAGGTTGTGTACCGCTGCCCTTGATCGTGGGTGGGCTGGCTGTCGATCTGCCGCCTATTCGGCAGGTGATCCTTTATGCTGCCGATTTTGATGCCGGCAGTGTCGATCTCTGTGGAACGAACGGGCTCACTTTTTCCTTTTCCAGCGATCCGGCCGACCAGACGCGGCTCTTTACCTGTGCCGATATCGGTCTTCAGTCGCTTGAAGTATGGGTGACCGACGGCAACGGCAACCAGAGCTGGGTAGTTACGACCCTGTCGGTGCAGGATCTGCAGAACGATTGTTCCGGCGTTGGATTTGCAACAGTTACCGATAACTGTGATCCGGCGCCCGGTCTAAGCTATCAGGATGTGTCGTCGGATGGCGTTTGTCCGACTGTGGAAGTAATCACCCGCACCTGGACGGCAGTCGATGTCAACGGTAACTCCGTTAGCCTCGATCAGATCATCACCTTGCAGGACACGACTGAGCCGACCATTGAATGCCCGGATGACCAGGAAGTAGTGCTCGATGCCAACTGTCAGGCAAGCCTGCCCGACTATACTGCATTGGTGACTGCCGGCGATGACTGCACCCAATTGCCGGCGATCAGCCAATTACCGGTGGCTGGCAATTTGCTTTCGGCCGACCTGGTCGTGACCCTCACGGCTACCGACGATTGCGGGAATGCAGCGAGCTGCACCTTCACCGTACTAGCCAAAGACGAAATGGCCCCTGCCGTGGTTTGTCCGGCCGACCAAAGCGGCATGCTCGACGCCAACTGCGAGTTCATCCTGCCCGATTATACCCTCGGATTGGGGATCATCGACAATTGTGATCCCGCGCCGACTGCCGTGCAAACGCCTCCGCCCGGAACTGTGGTTTCCGACGATACGCCGATCAGCATCGCCGTGTCGGATGCCTCCGGCAATACCAAGATCTGTTCGTTCGACCTGTTGCTGGACAGTAACCCTCCGGTCCTTTCCGCAACTCCCGGCGACCTGACTGTAGAGTGCGCCGCCGATGTGCCCGGCGCTCAGAGCGTGACCGCCAATGACGACTGCGACGGTCAAGTGCAAGTGATCTTTACCCAGACCGGCCTTCCCCTTGCCTGTCCGGGCGACGGGACCGTCGTCAATACCTGGACGGCCACCGATAGCGAAGGCCATCAGGTGACCCATACGCAAACAGTTACCGTGGCCGATCAAACCGCTCCGGTATTATCGGGTATGCCGGCCGACCTCACCGTCAGTTGTCTCAGCGAAGTGCCGGGATCCCAG
>JAGQXA010000667.1 GCA_020436865.1 Saprospiraceae bacterium
AGTAGCAGTCCGCCAAAGAGCAACAACGAAAAACGGTTCATACGTGGTTATTTTAAGGTGATCCAGGATAATCCTCCAAGCGCCCGCCCTGGCCTTACAGTTGCTTTTCCAGCCAGATGCGGTGCTGTTCGATATCGTCCTGCGGCTCGACCTCGACAATGCGAAAGTCGTTCCGCAGGGCAAAAATAAGCATTGCCCGGTGACAGTTGCGGGTTTTGCAACGAATTAACGCATAACCGCGTGCGCGCGCCCATTCTTCCTGCTTCCGGGCGAGAAGCTGCGCCACACCGCGTCGTCGCCATTCCGGCACTACGCCTCCCATCCAGGAATAGAAAACGCCTTCCCGTTCGTACCCGACCTTGAAGCCGACCGGACCCTCCTCCACACGGGCCGTCAGCACGAGATGAGGCACGCTCTCCAGCCGGCGGCGGTATTCATCAGCCCCGTACGGATCCTTCAGCTCGGGAATTTTCCGGGAAAGGGCGACCGCTTCCTCGATGGAATCCGGTTGAACAGTGAAATGGGGATGTGGCGACATGGTCATCTAATAGAGGGTTTCCACCCGTCGATTGGTTGTGAGCGGGTAAAAATAGCTAGCTTTGCCGGTCGACCGGCGAGCCCGGCATTTTGCTATGAGCATAACGATCATCTACTACGGATTGCTGGCCGCGGCAGGACTACTCCTCCTGGGAAACCTGTTTACCAGGGTCTGGCAGGATGCCTTCATTTTCCGGCCGGAGCAACTCCCGCCCTCCTATTCCTTTTCCTTCCTGCATCCGTTCAGCGAGCACTACCTCACAGGGAAGAAAGGGGGCCGGATACACCTGCTTTGGTTTCGACGACCGGCATCGAAAGGTCTGATCCTCTTCTTTCACGGCAATACGGGCAGCCTCAAACGCTGGGGGCACCTCTACCACTTCTTCGGCCGCTTCGACCACGATTTCATGGCGATCGACTACCGGGGCTACGGCAAGAGCACCGGCCGGCGAACGGAAGCGCTGATGCAGTCCGATGCCCGGCTGGTCTACGATTTTGCCTGCCGGCACTATGCGCCGGAACAGATCGTGCTGTTCGGGCGCTCGCTGGGCTCGGCCTTCGCTTGCCGGTTGGCGGCTGAGGTGCCGGCCCGCCAATTGATCCTCGAAACGCCCTTTTCCAGCATGCGCGACGTCTTTTACGCCTATTTCCCTTTTCTGCCCCGTCTGTTCCTCTTCAAGTACTACTTCGACAATCGACAATCGCTCTCCGCCGTGCAACTGCCGGTAACGATCTTCCATGGCGATCGCGACCTCGTCGTGCCCCTGCCGGTGTCCAACCGGCTGCGGACGTGCCTCAAACCTGCCGACTGCTTCCAACTGATCGAAGGGGGCAGCCACAATAATCTGCTTTTTTTTGCCGAATACCGGCGGGCGATAGAAGCAATTTTGCAGGGGCCGGAAGGGCTCTGACAGCCTTTGCTTATCTTTGCAGCCACAGCAACGCAAACAGGTACATGAGCAGGCGAAGAAAACTGCAGAAATTCGCAGACATCCTGTCTTTTCCCAACGTCTTCGAGAGCTTCGACCCAATGCACCCGGAATTAGTGGGGCAAAATGGAGAGGTGGTCGAACTGAAAGGCAAGTGGCAGACGCAATATTTCGGGAACGAATTCCCCCTTACGCTGGAACTGGCCTGCGGCCGGGGCGAATACACGCTCGATCTGGCCCGGCGCTATCCCGAGCGCAATTTCATCGGGGTCGACGTCAAAGGGGCCCGCATCTGGAAGGGCGCGCGCATCGCCCTGGCCGAACAACTGAACAATGCGGCTTTCCTGCGCACGCGCATCGAACAGATCACCCATTTCTTTTTGCCCGGCGAGGTCGCCGAGATTTGGATCACCTTCCCCGATCCCTTCCTGCGCAACAGCAAGGCCAACCGGCGACTGACCGCCGCCGCCTTCCTCGAAAAATACCGCCAACTGCTGCCGCCCGGCGGTTTGCTGCACCTCAAGACAGACGAAGACAACCTGTACGAGTTCACCCTGAAGGAATTGGATAAAGTGGCCGAAGGCTTCGAACTGCTGTACCACGATCACGACATCTACGCCAAACCTCTGCCTCTGCCCGAACTGGAAGTCAAAACTCACTACGAACGCATCCATCTGCAGGCCGGGAAGACGATCAAGTACGTGCAGTTTCGACGAAAATAAGGGGCGCCGGGCAATCCCTAGGGCCAGCTACGCGGCTCGTAATCCTCGACTACGTCCAGCGGAAAGTCCATCGCTTCGGCTACCTGCGAAAGATCGGGATAGCGGGTTCTGGCGAGGCGAGGCACCAATCCTCGCCCCGGCTTTTGCTCGTCGTGCGTGGAAAGCACCCGTTCGGGCTGCAGTTGGGCAAGCAGCTGACGCACATTTTCGAGGCCTGGATTGACCTTCCCGCCCAGCAGAGCGGGCAGTTCGTATTCGGCGAAGGAGGTCAGCAACAAGCGACAACGATACCCCACCATTTGATCCAGTTGGTTGACGTCTAACTGAAACCCATGCGGCGTGAGCGCCACCGCCTCGCGCTGCACATTGGAGATGACGAGCCCGTAGTAAACCGGGTCGCGCCGGCGGCCGGGATGCAATGCCCGGAAATGCAGATCGCCGAAGACCAGCGGCGGACGGTTGTGCATATCAGGGATACGCAGCACCTCCCGCTCCGGAAAGTGTTTGCGCAGGCGAACGAAGGCCTTTCCGGTAGCCAGAAGAGGAATCCCCGGGTCCATTTCCCGCAAGGTGGGCAAATGACAATGGTCGGAATACGACTGCGTGACGACGATCGCATCGCAGGGAGGGATTTCCGACAAAGGCAGCGGCGGAGTAGCGTGCCACTGCTCGTTAAGCCACCGAAAACCGTCGACCTCCGACCCGATCAACCACGGGTCGATCACGAATTGCTGTCCACCCCAGGATAAATGCCAGCTACTGTCTAAATTTAGGCGACGAACCGTCAGCATTTCTTATCGCTTTAATCGCTGCAAAATGCTAAAAAAATCCTTCTTCCTCCTCATCGCCTTGCTACTATTGTACTTGCTGCTATGGCCGAATGGCGTGGATCCGGCCTCCTGGCAACCGCCTCCGGCGCCCGCCTATGCCGGGCCTTACGAACAAAATACCCGGTTGCAGGAGATGGAACTCCTGTTTGCTGACCAATGCGAAGGTTGTGAAGATGTAGCCGTCGATCCGGCCGGTCGCATTTACGGGGGCGCCGTCACGGGCGAACTACAGTTGTTGGACCCGCGCGATGGATCGGTGAACGTTCTGGCCAATACCGGCGGCCGGCCCCTGGGCCTCGATTTCGATCGAAACGGTCGCCTGATCGTCGCCGATGCCTATCAAGGCCTCCTGGCCGTAGATCTGCAAAGCGGAAAAACGGAAGAACTGTCTAAAGGCCTGGCCGGTCGCAACTTCGGCTTTACCGACGATGTGGAAGTCGGGCCCGACGGTCGCTACTACTTTTCCGACGCCTCCTGGAAATACGGGGTGGGCCGGTACAAACTCGACCTCCTCGAGCATCGGCCGTACGGCAGTTTGTTCGTCTACGACCCGGCGACAAAAACTACCGCGCTACTACTCGACAGCCTCTACTTCGCCAACGGGATCGCGGTGAGCCCCGACACGGCCTTTGTGCTGGTCAACGAAACCGGTAAATACCGCGTCACGCGCTATTGGCTGCGCGGAGAAAAGGCCGGCACCGCCGACACCTTTATCGACAATCTGCCCGGCTTCCCCGACGGCATTTCCAGGGGAGAGAACGGGCTTTATTGGCTGACTTTGCTTTCCCCGCGCAACGCCCTGCTGGACCGGACACTCGACAAGCCCTTCCTCCGCAAGATCATCTCGCGGTTGCCGGAATTCCTCAAACCCAAACCCGAACGCTACAACTGCATTCTAGGGCTCGACGCTCAGGGTAGGGTCGTTTTCAATCTGCAGGATCCGGCGCCGCGTTTCGCCCAGATCAGCAGCGTGCAACAGCAGGGCGATATGCTGTACTTCGGCTCGCTCACGGAGAAAGGGGTGGGAAGGATGGCTGTGCCCGTCAAGGAATAGGGCAGGCCGGGGGTGAGATCCACCACCAACCCGTTAGCGGTCCGACCGCTTATAGCGGTCGGACCGCATCAAGTAAATTACTTCAGGATCACCTTGCCGGAGTAGGCCGGCGTTCCTTCCAGTCGGATCGAATAGTAGTACCATCCGGGAGGAAGCCCGTGCGGGTTGAGGATGTAGGAACCCTGCTCAAAGGTATCGACGCGCATCAGGCGTCCGAGTTGATCGTGCAGGGTGAACACGGCGGCGCCCAGGGCCTCTGCCGGCAGTTCGAATTGCACCTCTCCAGCGGAGGGATTCGGGTACACGCGCAAGGGCGGGCGATCGTGGTCGACCACCCCGTTGATCACTTCGACGAAATGTTCGCCGACGAGATGCTGGGTCGTGTTGGTGATCACCGCTTCATTGAAATCGAAGTAGATCGCCGCTGAATTTTCGATCAGCGTACCGACCGGGTTGTCGGGCATTTGCCGCACGGCAAACTTGACGAAGCCATGGGAGGCAATTTCATTGACATTGCTGTCGGGCAGCATGATGTCGTTGAAAGTAAAGCGCAAGATGTTCTCTTCCAGCAATTCGAACTGATAGGGGTGGCTGGCGGCGCCCGGCAAGACGCTGGCGGCGTCCAGATGAGCGGAAAGGGTGTCGAGCACGACCACCTGGAAGGCCGTATCGGTGCCGGTGTTCTGAAAGCGGATCAGATAGTCGAGCGGAGTATTGGTTTCGATGTAGTGTTCCTCGCCGTAACCTGCGGGGAAGCCCCGCTTGTCGTTGGGGTCGTAGGCTCCGATGTTTTCCTGACAATCCACCGCCACGAAGGGGTCGGGATCGTTGAAGGGGAAGAGGATGACCAAGCCGGTCGTGTTCAGTCCGCCGCAGCCTTCCACCGTCACCGAGGGCATACCGCCCCAGGGATGGAAGGGTTCCTGCTCGGCCTCCAGGCGCCAGGTAGCGCCGTTGGCCGGAAGGTTGATCCACATCTGCTCGCCGACGTCGAGTTGGAACTGGTCGGACTGGTACATGATGATGTCTTCCACGACGATATAGTCGAGCTGGCCGGCCATGTTACCGGTGCCGATGTTCGACAGGTTCAGGCGCACGGTATCGCCGTCGCAGAAGCCGTCGACTTCGACGGTGGCGCCCGTCCACAGCGGCGCCGGACCGCAGATCGTATCCGGATAGATGTGCGCTTCCGAGCAATGGGTCAGGCCGAGCGGCGCCGCGCAATCCAGATCGAAGTACAGGTAAATGGCCCCGGATGCCCC
>JAGQXA010000668.1 GCA_020436865.1 Saprospiraceae bacterium
ATCTGCACAGCCTTATCCAGACCCAGCATGATCGGGCCGATGGTGTGCGCCTTACCCAGTTTGCGCATGAGGCGCAGGCTGATGTTGCCGGCATCGAGCGTCGGGAAGATCAGCAGGTTCGGACGTTTGGTCAGGGCCGTGAACGGAAAGCGCTTCTCCAGAATATCCATATCGAGGGCGATATCCGCCTGCACCGGGCCGTCGACCATCAGTTCGGGATCGCTGCGGCGGATGATCTCGAGGGCCTGGCTGACCTTCTGCGCTTCGGGGCTCTGCACGGAGCCGAAGGTCGAGTGCGACAGCAACGCCATGCGAGGCTCGAGCTGCAGATTGCGCAATTCGGAGGCGCTCATCAAAGCAATGGCGGCCAATTCTTCCGCCGTCGGGTTGACGTTGACGCTACAGTCGGCCATGCAATACAAGCGATGATCTTGCAAGAGCAGGTACATGCCGGCGACCAGTCCGCCGGCTTTGCGCGGACCGATGATCTTCAGGACCGGCTGCAGCACTTCGTGGAAGTTATGCGCCACCCCGGCCACCATGCCGTCGGCATGGCCTTCCTTCACCATCATAGCGCCAAAATAGAGATAGTCGCGCAGATCGAGCATCGCCCGATGCTGGGTCACCCCCTTGCGCTGGAACAATTCGAAATACCGCTCCGTGTACTGGTCCCGCAAGGGCGAATTCTTCGGTTCGATGATCTCGATCCCGCTGGCGTCGTGGTGCAGGTCTTCGAACATTCTCAGGATCTCGTTGCGATCTCTGCCCAGCAAAATGGGCTGAGCGATACCTTCCCGCACGATCTCGCTGGCGGCCCAGACAATGGCCGGGTGATTTCCTTCCGGAAAGACGATCCGCTTCGGGTCGCGGCGGGCGCGGATGTAGATCTTGCGCATGAGCTCGCGCGACCAGTCGACCTTTTCGCGCAGCTGTTCGCGGTACAGTTCGAGGTCGACGTGCTTGCGGGCCACGCCGCTACGCATGGCCGCTTCGGCTACGGCCGACGACGACCACACTAGTACGCGCTGGTCGAAGGGCTTGGGAATGATGTAATCCGGTCCGAACGACAGATCGAGATCGTCGTAGGCGCGCTTCACGGCCTCGGGCACTTCTTCCTTGGCCAGCGCGGCCAGAGCCTGGGCGGCGGCCATCTTCATCTCTTCGTTGATAGCCGTAGCTTCCACGTCGAGGGCTCCGCGGAAGATAAAGGGGAACCCCAGCACGTTATTTACCTGGTTGGGATAGTCGCTGCGGCCCGTGGCGACGATGGCGTCGGGGCGGGCCTCCTTGGCGTCGGGATAAGAGATCTCGGGATCTGGATTGGCCATGGCGAAGATGATCGGGCGGTCGGCCATGATGCGCACCATATCCTTGGTCAGCTGGTCTTTGACGCTAGCGCCGCAGAAAACGTCGGCGCCCCGCATGGCATCGGCCAGGCTACGGGCTTCGGTTTCGCGGAAAAAGGCATCTTTGTATTTGTTCCGCCCTTCGTCGCCCCGCCCCTTCCAGAGCACGCCCTTGCTATCGGTCATCAGCACATGCTCCGAACGGACGCCGAGCGACATGTAGAAATTCGCGCAGGCGATCCCGGCCGCACCGGCGCCGCTGAACACGACCTTCACCTCTTCGATCTTCTTGCCGGCCAGTTCGAGCGCGTTCAACAAGGCCGCTCCCGAGATGATAGCCGTGCCGTGCTGGTCGTCGTGAAACACCGGGATGTCGAGTTCGGCCTTCAAGGTTTCCTCGATGTAGAAACACTCGGGCGCCTTGATGTCTTCGAGGTTGATCCCCCCGAAGGTGGGCGCCAGGTAGCGCACCGTACGGATCACCTCGTCGGCATCCTCGGTATCGAGTTCGATGTCAAACACGTCGATGTCGGCGAAGCGCTTGAACAACACCGCCTTCCCTTCCATCACCGGCTTACCGGCCAGGGCGCCGATATTGCCGAGGCCCAATACCGCCGTGCCGTTGCTGACCACGCCGACCAGGTTGCCGCGGGCCGTATAACGACGGGCCATAGATGGATCTTTCTCGATCTCCAGACACGGCTGCGCCACACCGGGCGTGTAAGCCAGCGAGAGATCGTGCTGAGTGATGCAAGGTTTGGTCGATACCACTTCAATCTTGCCCTTACGGCCTTGTTCGTGGTATTCGAGGGCGGCCCGCTTGAGGCCATTGGCATGTATCTTGTCCATTATTTTGGATGTTGGATGTTGGTTGTTACCGATCTGCGAAGGTAGGACCTGGCGCCGTTCTTTTCGCTGATAGAAATCACCTCCCCGGATGATCTTTGGCACTGGATGCTGGACACTAGATGCGGGCTTTGCCCGCCGTAGCCTCGGCGAAGGCAGGATGCGGGCTTTGCCCGCCGTAGCCTCGGCGAAGGCGGGTCAGTCCTCCCGGAAGAATCGCAGGAGGCGGAAACGATCTTCGTCGAAGCGGTCGAAGAACAGCTGTCGATGCCGGTGCGGATTGCGGCCGAGCAGCAGGGCCAGCGGTTGGGTAGCTTCGAACTGTTCGAGGGTAACCTTCAGCACGGCCACCATGGGCAGGGCCAGGATCATACCGGAGATCCCCCAGAGCGTGCCACCCAGGACCAGGGAGAAAATGGCGGCGAAGGCATTGATCCGCACCTTCGAGCCGATCACGTTGGGGGTGATGAGGTTGCCCTCCAGTTGTTGCAGCAGGAAGTACATGCCGACCACGGCAGCCGGTTGCCACCAGGTGTTAGTCGTCGCCAGCGCGAAGAGGAAGGGAAAGGCGCCGCCCAGGGTCGTGCCGATGTAGGGAATGACGGTCAGGCAGGCCGCCAGGCTGCCCCAAAAGACGGGATATTCGATGCCGATCAGCCAAAGTCCCAGGCTGTTTAGCACGCCCAGGATCAGGATCACCAACAGCAATCCGTACAGGTATCCGCGCCCGATGCGCTGGATGTCGCCGAGTAGGGCCTTTGCTTCGTCGCGGCCGTCCGGGCGGAACTGGATCAGCAGGAAATTCCGGAAGGCCGTGCGATAATACAGAAAGAAAAAGAGGTACAGCAATCCCAGACCGATGCCTAGCAGCGTGCTCGTCGAAGAGCTAATGCCCTTTCCCAGAAACGCCAGCGGAGCATCGAGCACTTTCGACAGATTGTCGGCCAGCCACTGCTGCCCCTCCGCCCGGCTGAGCCCGAACTGCGCCTGCAGCCAGGAGAAGATCTGATCGACCCCCGCCCGCAACTGCCCGGAAATGGCCGGGATGTTCTGAACGACCTCGGCAAACTGCCAGGAGAACAGGAACAACACCGCCAATACCGGCAAGAGCACCAACAGAAAGGTTGCCAGGATTGCCGCTCCCCGCCAGGGCACCCAACGTTCCACCCAGCGGCAAAGCGGGATCAACAAGCTGGTCAGGAACAGGGCAAAGACCAGCGGCGACAGCAGCGATTGCCCTATGATCAGCAGATAACCCAGCAGGCAGAAGGTCAGTAAAAAATAGGCGGTTTGTTGCAGGTTCAGCAGAGGAGATCTCATGACTCGCGGTTTGAGGTTCTCCTCAAGATAGGGATTTGATTTTGGATAGCATCAACCACCCATCCACGCCTGGCGCAGCCGGACCTGCTCCGGGCTCGCTTCCGGATCGATCGCGATCGTCGGGGGGCGGAGCTGGCGGACTCTTACGACCGGAGCGCTAAGTTCGACCTTTTGCATACCGCCTTCGTTGGTCGGGCGGCTGACCTCCACCAAAAAGGTCTTGCCTTCCTGCAGGTTGCCCATCAATTCCTGAAAATAGGGGCCGAAATTGTTGCTCGGCAGCGTCTTCCCGTTGATCGCGAGCAGCTCGTCGCCTACCCGGTAGCCGAGCGCACGGCCAAACTCATTCAGGCTATAAGTATTGGCCACGAAGAGGCGTTGGGTTTCCTGATTGAAGCCCAGGCTGACTCCGCCCAGGGAGAAGACCATGCTGTCGCGCGGAGGTTCGTAACTAATGCCGGCCATGGCAAAGTACTCCTCATACGGGATCGGACGGTCGCCGGCGACGTATTTCTTCAAAAAGCGCCTGGCTTCCTTGCCTCCTAACTGGCCGATGGCACGAAAGAGCTGCGGATCGCGAAAGGGGCGCTCCTTGCCGAATTTTTCCGACAGGTCGCTCATCAAATCTACCAGTCCGTAGGCGCCGCCCGACGAGCGGTGCAGCACCAGGTCGAGGCAAAGGTTGATCAACGCTCCTTTTTCATAGACGTTGCCGTACTCGTGGGCGTGCTTGTCGAGGCATTGGCGGCTGAGGTCGGTGAAGGCCAGGTCGTCGTCGTAGAGGCTCTTCGACTGCTGCACCTTTTGTCCCATGACCTGCAGGAAGTCTTCCGGACCGATCAATCCCTGGGTCAGCTGGGCGTGGTGGGAGAAATACTCGGTGGCGCCTTCGTACATCCACAGGTGGCGCGACATCTTCGGACCGTTAAAGTCGAAGTAGTGGATCTCGCGGGAGTGAATGTTGAGCGGCGTGACGATGTGAAAGAACTCGTGTGCGGCGATGTCGACCAGAAACTGGATGATCTGCTCCTGCGGCATGTCGGGCAGGCAGTACACCGACGAGTAGTTGTGCTCGAGGGCCCCGGTGGGGATGGCCGCCGCCGACGGATCGAAGAAGTACATGAGGAAGGCGTATCGGTCGACCGGCAGATCGCCCCCCAGGTAGGCTTCCTGGGCCTGGAGCAGGCGCTCGTAGCGTTCGGCAATGTATTCGGCAGTTACCGCCCCGCCCGGCGAGTAGACCGACACCAGCACCTCGGCCCGGCCGACCCGGATGTTGACGGTATCCGGCCGGCAGTACATCAGCGGGTTGTCGACCAGATGGAAATAGTTCGAGACGCGAAAACAATCGGCCCCCGGCGAGGAACATTCCATGCGCATGGGAGTGGAGCCGTAAAAGCCTTCGGGTTTGCGCACCGTCAGTTCGAAGGTCTGCTCCTTCATTCCTTCGAAGTAGCCGAAGAAGCCGTGGCCGTTGAGCAAAAAATTCTTGCCGGCCTCGATATTGGTGCCCGACATGCCCGACACCGGGTTGTCGTCGGCGGCATCGAAGGTGTCGTCGACCCGGTACGTCAGGCGGTACAGATCGCGGGCCTCCGAGATCTCCCAGGTGTTGACGTCGACCGACCGCACGGGCAGCGAGCGGCCGTCGCGGTCGAAGGCTTCCAGACCGCTCACGAAACGCCCGAAGTCGTAGATCGTGTAAGTGCCCGGAATGATCTTGGGCATGTAGAAGCGAATGGTCTTTTCACGGATCACCGGCGCGATCAGTTCGACGGTCAGCTGGTCGTTCTCCACTTCCCGCAGATCGAGGCGATAGTGGTAGGTATCGGATTGAGGTACGGAAGAGGCCTGCGCCAGGTTCACCAGCAACAGGAGCAAAGAAAAAACAGTCGGGAATCTCATTCTTTTTTCCCGAAAGATAGGGGCGACGACGGCCGGGCGAAGGGGTAAATCTTGCGAAAAAATTGTGGGATGTGGGATCTGGACATACTCACACTCACACTCACACTCAAACTCAAACTCAAACTCACTTCGTCAATACCGCCGGCCTTTCAGCTTGAACACTCTGGAGATATTGAAGCCCAGGTGGATATCGCCGTCCATCCAGTTCTCGGTGGTTTGGCCGATGAAGGCCTTTTCGATCATGCCGCGCGCATTGGTCAGGTGGATCTGGAAGACGTGGCTGCCGGTGTTGATGTCGATCCCCA
>JAGQXA010000669.1 GCA_020436865.1 Saprospiraceae bacterium
CGCTATTCCGGCCTGGAGAAGATCGATATCAACGGTCACGTACAGGAGAGTGTGCGACTTTTCTACAAGAACAACGATGTGTTGTACGTCAGCATCAACTCTCTGCACAAGATCGCCAAGTACGTAGGCAAAGAGGGCGTGGCCCCGCAGTTGAGCAAGCTGGGTTCGGAGGCCTGGAAAAACCTCAAGCGCAAGACCAAAAGCAAGGTCAAGGACATCGCCGGCGAACTCATCAAACTATACGCCAAGCGCAAAGCCTCGCCCGGTCACGCCTTTCCGCCCGATAGCTACCTGCAGAACGAACTCGAGGCCTCCTTCATCTATGAAGACACACCCGACCAGCTCAAGGCCACCAACGACGTCAAGGAAGACCTGATGAAACCCCACCCCATGGACCGCCTCATTTGCGGCGACGTCGGTTTCGGAAAAACGGAAGTGGCGGTGCGCGGCGCTTTCAAGGCCGTGGTCGACGGCAAACAGGTGGCGGTGCTCGTGCCGACGACGATCCTGGCCCTGCAGCACTACAAGACCTTTCGCGAGCGACTGGGGGAATTCGGCGTATCGGTCGATTACGTCAACCGCTTCCGTTCGGCCAAAGAACGGCGCGAGATCGTAGAGCGCCTGCAGGCCGGCCAGCTCGATATCGTCATCGGCACCCACGCCCTGGTGAACAAGAACGTCAAGTTCAAAGACCTCGGCCTGCTCATCATCGACGAAGAACAGAAGTTCGGCGTAGCCGCCAAGGAAAAACTGCGCAACCTCAAGGTCAACGTCGACACCCTGACGCTAACCGCCACTCCTATTCCCCGCACGCTGCAGTTCTCACTCATGGCGGCGCGCGACCTGAGCATCATCCGCACCCCGCCGCCCAACCGCCAGCCGATCCATACCGAGGTGCGCATCTTCAGCGACGAACTGATCAAGGAAGCCATCTACTACGAGGTGAACCGCGGCGGACAGGTCTTTTTCGTACACAACCGCGTCAAAACGCTGCCCGACATCACCGCCATGATCCGGCGCCTTTGTCCCGACGTCGACGTGGCCTCCGCCCACGGGCAAATGGACAGCAAAGAGCTCGAGCAAACGCTGCTGGACTTCATCGACCGGCGACACGAAGTGCTGGTGTGCACCAACATCATCGAAACCGGGCTCGACATCCCCAACGCCAACACCATGCTCATCAACAACGCCCACCAGTTCGGCATGAGCGACCTGCATCAACTGCGTGGCCGGGTGGGGCGTTCGAACAAAAAAGCCTTCTGCTATCTGTTCAGCCCGCCGCTCTCCGTGCTTACCTCCGAAGCGCGCAAGCGACTGCACACGCTGGAGGAGTTCAGCGACCTCGGCAGCGGGTTCAACATCGCCATGCGCGACCTCGACATTCGCGGGGCCGGCAACCTGCTCGGCGCCGAGCAAAGCGGCTTCATCAACGATATCGGCTTCGAGACCTACCAGAAGATCCTCGAAGAAGCCATCCAGGAACTGAAGGAAACGGAATTCAAGGAGCTGTTCGCCGAGGAACTCGAGAAGCGCAAGGCCTTCGTACGCGAGGTGCAGATCGACGCCGACGTGGAGATGCACATACCCGACGACTATGTCGTCAACATTCAGGAGCGCCTCAGCCTGTACACCGAGCTCGACACCCTCGAAACCGAAGAGGAGCTGCGGCAGTTTGCCCAACGCCTGCAAGATCGCTTCGGCCGCATCCCCTGGCAGGTCGAAGAACTGTTCGACGGCCTGCGCCTTCGCTGGATCTGCAAAGCCCTGGGCTTCGAGCGGCTGATCCTCAAAAACGACAAACTGCGGTGTTACTTCGTGGAGAACCCGCAGTCGCCCTACTACGACAGCGCCACCTTCAAGCGACTCTTCGCCTATCTTGGAAGCCAGGGGCAACAGCAGGGGTTCCGGATCAAGCAAACTCCCAAACACCTCATGTTGGTCCGCGAAAAAGTGGACAGCCTGCAAGCTGCCGAAAAGGTCCTGCAAAGCCTCCAGGAAGAAGCGCTGGGAGTCGTGAGCGAAAAG
>JAGQXA010000670.1 GCA_020436865.1 Saprospiraceae bacterium
GCCCATTGCCGTAGGGCGTAACGAGCGAGAGGAGTTCGAACTTGGCGTCGGTCTTTTGGTAGTACGACAGGCTGCCGATGGAAATGGCGCCGTCGGGGGTTACGAACTGGGTGCCGACCACCGCCCCGTTCTCGTCGAGGATGTTCAGGTCGCCGGCCCGGTAGACGTAAGTCGTGTCGAGCGCGACCAGGTCGGTGCCGTCCACGCCGAAGCTGATGACCGAATGCGGACTATTGAGCGTCGAATCGAGCACGATCACCTCATTATCGCTGATCTCGATCTCCCCCTGGATGAAGGTCACTTGCGGGCGCAGGTTGGAAGCGGCGAAAGCCTGGTAGAGGTCTTTGCCCCGTAGCGGGCTCCAGGTCGGGAAACTATAGATCGTACCGACCGCGCCATTCGGCGAGGCATCGGCCGTGATCGTGCCGATCCCTTCGTTGAGCGGGTAGTAGGCCGTGAGGTTCGCGTAGTCGGGATGGTCGGCGCTCAGGGGCTTGTACATCCATTCCTGGATGGTGGCCGGATCGAGTTCCTTGTTCCACACCCGGAATTCGTTGACCATGCCGTAGTAGAAGTTGCTACTGCCGGCGTTCGAGCCGATGCGGAACGACTGGATGTCGATCGGTTTGGTCTTGCCGGAGCCCGAATGCCACAATTGGCCGTTGAGGTAGATCTTCATGCTGCCGGTGGCGGCGTTCTTGGTGAAGGTCCAGTGATTCCAGCGGCCTTCGTAGTCGGCCGCATTGGCGGCCAGGTTGATGCGGTCGTATCCTCCGCCGTCGTTGCCGCAGTCCCAATACACCTGACCGTTGCCCCAGGGCAGGTGTACGTTGGCCTGCCGTTGGTTGTTGGCGTCGACCCCTTCGAAGATCGTGGAGTTGGCGGGCAGAGTAGCCGCATCGCCGAAGCACCAGAGCGAGATCGTGATCTCGTTGGAAATGCCGCTGAAGGCATCGGTCGGCGCGTCGATATTGCCGCTGCCGGCGAAGTTCAGGCTGAAGTCGGGTGTCGTGCTGCTGAGCGCTGCCGGGAAACCCGCATCGGAGCCCAGCGCGTAGGTCGGCAAGCCCGTGTTGGGATTGGTAAAGCTGAACTCGACGAGCAGGTTGGAGGCGCCATCCCAGTCGAAGGGTTGGTAGAAACGGAATTCCTGATCGCCGGTGCTTGGATCGGTATTCAGAAAATACACTTCGGTGAAGCCGTCGACTTCCGGGGCATTCGGGTTGAGCTCACTTTGCGCCGTTTGCTTGATGCGCAGCCGCAAAAATTTCAGCTCGTCGCCTGCCGTGAGTATGGGGATGGTCAGTCCGTAGATCGGCCCCGCGCTCATGCCGGCATTGGCCAGTTCGCTGCCCTGGAAGAGGTATTGTTGGCGGCCGACGGCCGCTTCGCCCAGCCCGATCAGCTCGCTGGCGAAGCCGATCGTCGTATTGGATTGGCTGGTGATATTGCTGAACCCGGCCTCGTGCTGCACGAACTGCAGATAGGTGTAGGTCGGCACATCGGTGTATTCGAACTCCGTACCGCTGAAGTTGGAGATAAGGTGGGTGGGGTGTGTGGCCATTACGGAGTCGGTCAGTTCCGGGTCGGTGAGGAAGGTATTGCAGCTATAGTCCCACTCCCGGCAGCCCACGTTGCCGTTGCCGACGGCGGCATCGTGGCAGCGCATGTTGTAGCGCATGAGGATCTTGCGATAGCTTGCAGTGGGGTCGTCCGGAAACTCGAAATAGCCCGCGCGGGTGGGTGAGTCCCAGGTGAATGTTTGCACGACGATGGTGTCCTGGCCGAACAAAGGCAGGCCACACAGGAGGGCAAAGAAGAAGAATGTCAGGTACAAATGCTTCATGGTCATTGATCATTTTGATTGAGCAAAAATGCGGAGGCCGGGGTTGGGACGAAAATAAGGAAAAATTGGGTGGGCGAGGTAGTGAACGGCTCGCAGAGGCAAGCGCGTGGGCCTAGTGATCGGATGAGTATACTGATCGGATGACTTAATTATAGCATAGCGGGCAAATTGCCACTGACAAAAAACCAAGATCCCGGACAGGCAGAATACGGACGATTTTGCGTGTGTTCGATTTTTAGCATTGATAATCAATTGTTTAGGTATTTGTTGAGCAGTGGCTTTAGCATTTTCTACGGAAAATGCCCATTTAGGGTATCTGTAGGTTCCGGTCCGGCCCTTAGAGGGGGGGAGGCTCATTGCGGTTCATCGCCGTTATTTTTCCCGTTGGTTCGGCAATTCTTCCAGTTCAGCCAGGTTTAGTGGCGCCGGCTTTGTTTCGACTCTACTTTTATCCCATCGAAACAAAAATGATCCGGCAATGAAATCACTTCTATTTTTCATTTTCAGCCTTGTTCTTTCTGTTTTTGTAATAGTGCCAATCCATGGGCAAACTGAGGGGGTTTCTCTGAAATCCTGGCTTACGCTCGGGCTGGGCGTGGAATTACTGGAGGATCTGGACCTTTCGGTAGGCCGGCAGTACGGCCTGGAAATCGAACCGATCGATCCTTCTTTTTTTCAGGACAATCTGAGCTTGAGTTACCGGATCAATCGCACTTTTGGCGTACAGGCAGGCGTGACGAACACCCAGGTGTACCTGAGCGGCGGCGGAAAAAAACAAAAACTGCGCTACTACGGCGGTATAAATCTGAATCAGCGTTCCGGTATTTGGCGCATTGCCCACGGCCTGCGCTTTGAACAGCACACAGCGGCCGAGACGAGGTATTCCTCTCGCATCCTGTACTCGCTGACGATCCGCCCAAAGTCGACCTGGATCTCAAAAGATTGGCGACTCACGCCATTTGCCGATTTCGACCTTTACTACAACCTGGGGGGGAATCCGATCAGCCAATACGACGAGCGGGGAGAAAAGGTCGGAAAAATGGCGCCGTACGGATTTCACCGTGCCCGCTTCAAGCTGGGAGTTTCTGCAAAGCCCTGGCGAAATTTCAAACTGACCCTTTACGGAATGTACCAACGCGAATTCAATACACCCCATGCCATCCGGCATTTTCACCAGATAAATGTAGAGAACCCGAACTCCGGGAATGTCAGCCGGGCCTTCAGCAACTACTTCGTGGTCGGCCTTTCGGGCAAGATTTACCTGCGCAACCTGTTCGCTAAGAGTAAAGATCGCCGGACCGGAGCCGTCAAGGACGATTGGGACGACACCGAGAGTAACTCCTCGTCGCCCACTACCGTCCGCGACGGGCTGCTGACCGGACATTAAGATAAACCGCCCCCGCTCTAACCGTACTTTTCACTCTCAAACTCATCTAACATGGAAACCAGAGTAAAAAAAGCATTGACTTGTCGTGACCTTCCTCCCTATCGGATCGAGGAAAATTTAAGCACTATTTATCTGCCCAAAGCCGGGGATGTGGCCCTCTTTCGGGTCCTGCAGATCGGCAAGCACAATCGCCTGCAGAACGACGATGGAAAGAACCGTTATATTTTCCCGAACGACCTGATCCTGTGCGCCTTCGGCAACCGTTATGCCACCAACCAGATCGAGGGTTACGTGCCGGATCGCATTCTGGAGGAATACCATATCCTTGGGCAGGGCGGTGTGGTCGGCGAGGTTCGGTCCATGTTCAAGCCGCTGGAAGAGCAAGGCCCAACTACCCTGGAACTGATCGGATATGCCGTTGACCAGGAGGGGCGGGTGATCAACACCAAGTGGCCGGTTTCCAAGTTGTCGCAGGCGGCTAGTTTCGCCAAGATCCGCAGTAAGGTGATCCTGTCGCTCGGAACTTCGATGGACAGTGGTAAGACCACCACGGCCGGTTACCTGTGCCGCGGGCTCAGTCGGGCCGACAAGTCGGTAGCGTACCTCAAGCTCACCGGTACGATCTTCGGCAAGGACCCAGGTTTTGCCTACGACTGCGGCGCCGACACGGTGATGGACTTTTCACACTTCGGCTTTCCCTCCACCTATCTGTGCAGCGAAGAAGAACTCCTGCTATTGTTCGATGCGCTTCTGAGCAAATTGGCGAGCAGCGCTCCCGACTATGTGGTGGTCGAGATCGCCGACGGCCTTTTGCAACGCGAAACCCGCATGCTGCTGACCCACCCCGGATTCATGCAGAAAGTGCATTCCGTGATCTTCTCGGCAGGCGACAGCCTTGGCGTGCTGAGCGGCTTGCAGATATTGGAAGAATGGGGGATCCGGCCCTTCGCCGTGGGCGGCTGCTTCACGATGAGCCCTCTGCTGATCCAGGAGGTGAAGGAGAATTGCGCGATCGACGTACTCACGCTCGACCAATTGGAGGAACCGGTCATGCACCGCTATTTTGAGCTGGAACCGAAATTGCAACCGGTTCGGGAAATCAGATCTCATGTGGCGTAAACAGGACCTACTCCGCAGCTTTTTCCACAATCACTGGAAGGTCGTCGCAGTCACTTTCCTGGCCAGCCTTCTGGCCGGCGTGGCTACGATAGCCATTCCCGTGGCGATCGGAAAATACTACGATTTCCTGTTTGGATTCCATTCACAGCGCGCGCGCTTGTTGGAGTACCTTCCGGGAAACTGGAACGACATGCCGACCTTTCTGGTTTTGTTCTTCGCTCTGGTCATTCTGAAAACCCTCTTTTCCTTTGCGGAAAAGTACGGGACCGGCGTCTTGGGCGAGCATCTGGTCTACGACCTACGGAATCAATTATTCTGGCACCAGCTCAAGATCCCGGTATCCGATTACGAAGAGCGGGGCGCCGGCCGCTACCTGCTTCGGTTTAGCGGCGACCTGAAGAGCATACAGAATTATCTGACGCGAGGCATCCTGCGGTTTGTTAGCGACGGATTACTGCTTCTACTCGCTTTTGGCTTATTGCTCGCACTCGACCTGCAATTGGGCCTGCTGACGCTGGCCGGACTGTTACTACCGATTGGCGCCGTTTGGCTGCTGAACCGTCGTCTTGCCCGCGCTACTCGCCGGCAGCGCAACCGGAAATCCGGACTCCTGGATTTCACCAACATGCGTTTGCGGGCCATTCACACCATCCGGTTCTTCAACAAGGAAGTGCCCGAGCAGGCTAAATTCGAGCAACGCGCCGAAAAGGTGCTGAGTGCCGGCATTACCTACCAGCGGATGGTCGGGCTGATCCAGGCTCTGGTGCCGGGTTCGCTTTATCTGCTGCTGGCCGGTTTGTTCACCTTCGTGTACTATCGCCGGCCGTCGGGCGTCGATGGAGGCTCGATCCTGATCTTTGTCATCCTGCTCATGACGCTATTGCCGATCTTCCGCAGGATGTTGCGGGTAAATGTCGTCTGGGAACTGGGCCGGATCTCCTTTGAGAAACTGCTCAACGTGTTGAATCGGGCTGAAGTCGAACTGGCCGACCTGCCTCGGATTCGGCTGGAGCATGGCCTGATCGAAGTCGAGGAGCTAAGTTTCAATTATGGGAAAACGCAGGTATTTGACAGATTGAATCTGCATATTCCGGCAAAAGGGGTGACGGTTATCCAAAGTCCGGCAGGAAGCGGGAAGACCACGCTGATCAAATTACTCAGTGGGCTGTACCGGCCATCGGCCGGAAGCATCCGGATCGATGGACAGGACATCAGCAAGGTATCCGGAAAATCTCTGCGGAAGAATATCGCCTTGGTATCGAGCGAGCTTCCGCTATTGGGGAATAATGTCTTCGAAGCCATCTCCTATAGCCGTAAGGCCGATAAACGACCTCCGGCGCGTCTGTTGCTGGCGCACCTCCAAAAACACAATCCGGATCTGCCACCCCTGAAACTGGACGATCCGGTCGGAGATCTCGGCAGTCGCTTGTCGAAGGGACAGGTCAAGTTGCTTTCCTATGCGCGCGCCATCCTGACGGACAAGAATATCCTGTTGCTCGACGAACCCTTCGAAGGACTCGATCCTTCTACCATCCCTTTCTGGATCGAGCAACTACATGCACTAGCCAGAGATAAGACGGTTGTGGTCTTCAGTTCAAAGCTAGTCGATCAGCGGCTGGCAGGCCGGCGACTGGATTTGAAAGGGCAAAATGGCAAAGGTGAATCATCGTTCGTGAACCTCATCGCCCACAAGTGATCGGATGAGTATACTGATCGGATGACTTAATTATAGCATAGCGGGCAAATTGCCACTGACAAAAAACCAAATTCCAGGACAGGCAGTTCTATCCCGAAATTTGGCTATTTGAGAAATAGGTGTTGATTTTCAACGCCTTAATTCCGAAACAACTTCCACTATTGGAAGATCAGTTTTCCGGTGGCCAGCAGGCGGCCTTCGGATTGTAGCGTGTACCAGTAGATCCCGGCCGGGAGGCTTTCTCGCTCGAGCGTCCATTCGTTGCCCGGGGCGTCGGCGTTGCGGACCAGCCGGCCGAAGCCGTCGTACAGGCGCAGCGTACTTTCCTGCAATTCCATTCCAAACACTTTCATTTGGGCTTCCCCGTGGATGGGGTGGGGGGTGATCTGCACTTCCAGGCCGGGGGCGAATACTTCCTGAGCGCTGGTGACGTCCTGGATGAAATCGATCCCGATCCGGTGGAAAGTGGTATTGGTGATCACCGGGTCGTTGAAGTCGAAATAGATGGCCGCATCGTTGTAGATCATCGAGCCGATCGCGACGTCGGGCTGTTGGTCGATCTTGAACTGAACGAAGCCGTGGGAGGCCGGTTCGTTGGTCGTGCTGTCGGGCAGCAGGATGTGGTTGAAGGTGAACTTCAGGATATGGCCGTCGAGAATGTCCAATTGGTAGGGATGGCTGTAGGCGCCGGTGCGCAGCGTAGCCGGATCGAGCAAGGTCGACAAGGTGTCGAACACCACCACGGTGAAGGCCGTATCGGTGCCCGTATTCTGGAAGCGGATCTTGTACTCGATCGGGGTGTTGGGGGCAATGAGGTGTTCATCGCGGTAGCCGGCCGGGAAGCCCTGTTTGTCGTTGGGATCGTAGGAGCCGAGGTTCTGCTGGCAATCGATGGCTACGAACGGATCGCCCTCGTCGAAGCCGAACATATTGACAAATCCGGTGCTGAAGTCGTCGTCGGTATCGCAGCCTTCGACCGTAGCGCTGGGCTGACTGTTGCCGGGATGGAACGGAGCCTGAGCTACCTCGACCCGCCAGGTGGAGCCGTTGGCCGGGAAGCTGAAGTTCAGGGTTTGGTCGACGTTCAGCGGGTCGATGGGTTCCGACATTTTGATCATATCGTCTTCGATCACGATATAGCTCGACGGCGCGCTCATATTCTCGCTGCCGATATTGCGGATCTCGAACTGCACCTCGTTCCCATCGCAGTTGCCTTGTACCGAGAGGCTGGAGCCGTCCCAGGAAGAAGAGGTGTTGCAGGTTTCTACCGGACTGATCACCGCTTCCACGCAGTGGGTTTGGCCGAGCACGGCGTCGCAACTCAGATTGGCCGTGATCGTGAAGATGCCGCACTCGCCAACCTCCAGATCACCTAGTGAGAAGGTGTAGGTATTGCCTTCGATCAGCGACCAGGGGATCGAACTTGCAAGTACATCGAGATATTCATCCAGTTCGACCGTTACTTCCACGCCGATGACCGGCAAAGTACCCTGATTACAGTAACTCACCGTGTAGGTATTGTCGAAGCAGCGCCGCAGGAGAGTAGTGGACACATCCACCCATAGTTCGGTACACAGCAGGTTGGCCGTGATCGGAATATCGAGGCTGAAGTTTCCGCCGCCGTTGATATCGATCACGTTGTTGACGAGGCAGGGGGCATCCCAATACCCGTTGGGCGGAATGACGGAGGCCAGGAGGGTGGTTTCATTCGCCGGCAAGGGGAAGAAGTAGTTGCCGTGGAGGTCGGTGACGCTATAGTAGGTGCCGTTGTCGCCTTGCAGCGCTACCTTGAAATTGGGCAGTCCGTTCTCACCGGCGTCGATCTGGCAATTGTCGTTGAGATCGGCCGCCAGTGTTCCGGTCAAAGAGCCGATAGCGCAGTCGATCACAATCCATTCGGCTTCGCCGTTGATGTCGGTAAACTCGGTCGGGGTCGGAAACTGAGAAAAAAGGAAGGAGCATGCATCGGCCACCAAGGGAGTGAAATTGAGCTTGGCGATCACGGTGGCATCGGGTACGGTAGTGCCGTTGACCAAATCCGGCGAGATCCAGGAAACAGTGATCTTGTTCGGCAGTGGGTTGCTGATGTTGCCACCCCCAAAGCCCGGGAGGTTAAGGTCGGAAAAATTGAGATATTCCGCTTCTGCCGGGTCGAACTCGACCGTAAACTGCATACCGACGATATTCTGAAAATTGCTGGCCACCAGATTCACCTGCAGACTGTTTGGGAAATCCTCCACGACTTGCGTGGCCAGAGTTACCTGTGAATAAGCGGCGCCCCCGACCAGGAGTAAGGCAGCCAGGAAGAGGGAACGGATCTGGGAAATGGACGAGTACAAGACTTTCATGGGAAGTGGTTTTTGTTTTCGTTACAAAAATGTCGGAAAAGGGGCGGCAGTACAAATACAAAAATGCTAAATTGTCAAACGAAAAATCTATCTTCACTTTGATAAAGTTCTGTTTTTCAATTATTTGTAATAAATAGTGTAAAAAATTGAAGAAATCCAGGTTGTGGGAAATGCTGCTGTCGCTCGACAAAAAGGAGGAACGCGACCTGCGCAAGTTCCTGCGCTCGCCCTATTTCAACTTGCGGGAAGATGTGGCGCACCTCTTTGAATACCTTCTGCGGTTAAAGAGCAAAGGGGAGCATCCGCCGGATAAGCCTGCCCTTTTTCAGGCGATCTATGGCGACGAGCCTTACGAAGACCACCGCATGCGCATGCTGGCCAGCATGCTGCTCAAGCTGATCGAGCGATATCTGGTGGTCCGCAGCGTGGAGGATCAGGAATTGGAATACAAGACACGCCTGGCTGCCGTTTTCCGCAAACGGAACCTCCCGCGGCATCTTGAAACGACCCTGCGGCAACTGGAAGAGTTGCAGGAGAAGGGCGACTACCGGAACGCGGAGTTCTACGACTATCGTTTCCGCGCCGAGTTCGAGCGATACCAATATGCCGCCGCCAACCGGCGTACCGACCATTTGAACCTGCAGGACCTCGCCGATCAACTCGACCTGGCCTACATGGCCCGAAAGCTGCGGCAAACCTGCTTTTCCTTGTCTCATCAGGCGGTTTACCGCACAGAGTACCGCTTCGGATTGATCCAGGAACTGCTGGCTTATATCGACCAGGAAAACTGGCAGCGCATCCCGGCCGTGGGCATCTACTATCATTGCTATTTGGCCCTCGTACATCCGGAGGAAGAAGAACACTTCCTGGCCTTTCGCCGTCAGATCCGGGAGTTCGGTCATCAATTTCCGCCTTTCGAGATCCGGAATCTCTATCTGCTGGCCATCAACTATTGTATCAAGAAGTACAATGCCGGCGATAAGGCCTATCTGGAGGAGGAACTGCAGCTGTACCGCGAAGGATTGGAGAAAGGCTATTTGCTGATCAACGACCACATCAGTCGCTTCACCTTCCGGAACGTGGTGACGATCGGCCTGATCATGAAAGAATACGACTGGGTAGAGCGGTTTATCGAAGAATACCGCGATCGACTCGAGGACGAATACCGCGAGAGCATGTACAGTTTTTGCCGGGCGAACCTGGAGTACGAGCGCAAGCAGTACGACAAAGCCCTGCAATTGCTGCAGAAGTCGGAGTACCGCGACCTGCTGCTCAACCTTGCGGCCAAGACCTTGTTATTGCGGATCTTTTTTGAGCTGGGTGAATACGCCTTGCTCGATTCCCACCTGGAGGCCATGCGCAGCTTCATTCGCCGCAAGGACATCATCAGCTATCACAAGGAGAATTACCTCAATACGATCGCTTTCACCAAGAAGCTCATGAACCTCGGTTACGACCCGACGGGCCGGGAGGCTTTGCGCACGCAGATCGCGCAGACCTCCGCTCTGGCGGAGCGCGAATGGTTGTTGGAGCAGATCTAGCGGGTCAGCACCTTGAAGGCGATGTTGCGGCCGTAGCCCTGCATAATGGCCAGGTTGATCCAGGCCAGCGCGAACTGCTCGATGAGCGGCGCCTTGTCGTCGCCCCCGAAATCGTACACCTCGCCGAATCCGGCATCCTTGGCCAGTTGCGTGGCGATCTCTTTGGCGCGTTGACTGTCGCCGGCCACAAAGAGGTCGGCTGCCTGCGAGCCGTATTGCGGATCGGCCATGTTTTCAAAGCCCGTGGTATTGAAGGCTTTTGCCACGTCGGTCGCTCCGGTCAGCGCTTTCAGCGCCGCCAAACCATTAGGGTAAGGCTCGGGCTTTTTCCAGACGGCGTTGGTGGCATCGAGAAAGACCTTTCCGGTTGCGGGCCCGATCTGTCCGGCCAGATCGGCTACGATCTGTGCCGGCGTCGATATCAGGATCACTTCGGCAGCCTCTACGGCTGCGGGGATCGAAGCGGCGGAAATCCGGTCGGAAGCCCCGGTGAGCCGGCCGACCTTTTCATCTTCCGGATTTCGGGCTCCGATGACGATCTGGTGTCCGGCGGCGGCCCAACGTTGGGCGAGGGCGCCGCCTACGTTTCCGTGGCCGATGATGGCAATTTTCATAGGTGACAATTAGAGGTCGTAATCAAATACATCTTCGATCAGGCCGGTATTGTTGATGGTGCAATCGAGCTGCCTGATCTTGCCCGATTTCAGGTCGTACACCCAGCCGTGGATATAGGGGAACTCTCCCTTTTCCCATTCTTCCTGGATGAAGGGCACTTTAGCCAGATTGCCCACCTGCTCGACGACGTTCAATTCCACGAGGCGATCGAGGCGAGCCTGTTCGTCGACGATCAGTTTGAGTTCACTTTCGTGAAAACGCACCACGTCCTTGATGTGTCGCAACCAGCCGTCGATGTACCCATAGCGTTTGTTCGACATGGCCGCCTGTATGCCTCCGCAGCCGTAATGGCCGCAGACGATAATGTGCTTGACCTTCAGCACTTTCACGGCATAGTACGCCACGCTGAGCAGATTGGCGTCGGTATGCACGACCACATTGGCGATGTTGCGGTGCACGAAGATGGAGCCCGGCGGCACCCCGGTGATGTTGGCCGGCGGCACCCGGCTGTCGGCGCAACCGATCCACAAATATTTAGGCTGTTGGCCGGTGGCCAGGTTCTCGAAAAATCCAGGATCCTCTTTCCGGATCGCGTCGGCAAATTCGCGGTTGCCTTCAATGAGTTCGAGGTATGATCGGGGCATAAAAGGTGTTTACTTATTTAACACCTCCGGATGGGGCAAGTTGCCCGTTCGGCCCTTGGGCGAACCTGCTTTTTGGGCTCGTTTCCGCCGCTCTTTCCCCTGCAAGAAACGCAGGATTTTCAGCCCGGTCAAGAGCGCTTTGGAAAGTTAGTCACTCAGTGAAAAGTGAGAGAGGTTGAGTTTCAATAGCTTGCGACTAGTTGAGGCTCCAGATTTTTCCGCAGTTCATATTTGAGAAAACCATAGGTCGTGCTGGCGGCCAGCACATCGGCCACCGGAAAGGCGTACCAGATGCCCTGCAACCCCCAGAAAAGCGGGAAGATGAGGATCAGTGGGATCAAAAAGATCCCTTGCTTGCTCAGAGTCAGCAGTAGTGCGGGGAGGGCTTTGCCGATGGCTTGAAAATAGGCCGCTCCGATCAGCTGCACGGTGATCAGCGGGATGGCGAGAAAAACGAGGATCAGGGCTCCCGGCGTGCGACGCAGCAGTTCCGGATCGGTGGTGAACAGGGCGGTCATCGGTTCGGCCAGGGTAAGGATGAGGGTGAACAAGCCCAGCGCGATCAGAGTACCCGACCGGATCGACAGGCGGATGATGTCGCGTACACGCTGCCATTGCGCGGCGCCGTAGTTGTACCCGGCGATGGGCAGGAAGCCCTGGGTGATGCCCAGGACCGGAAAATTGGCGAACATCATGATCCGGCTGATGATCCCGAAGATGGCCACGGCAATCTCGCCCCCGTAGAGAAAGAGGTTGTGGTTCAGCACGATCGCCAGGATGCTGATCGTGCCTTGCCGCGCCAGGGTGACGCCTCCTATGGCGAAGATCTCCCGTACGATCTCCCATTTCAATAACAGACTCTTCCAGAAGAGCCGCAGCTCGGAGCGGCCGGAGAAGAAATACCAAAAGGTAAAGCCTGCGCTGAGGAAATAGGAAATAGTGGTAGCCCAGGCTGCTCCGGCCAGCCCCATATCGAATCCGATGATCAGGATGGGATCGAGGATGAGGTTCGCCAGCGCCGGTACCAGCATGGAGACCATGGCCATTTTGGCCGCCCCTTCCGATCGCATGACGTTGTTCGACATCATCGCCCAGGCCAGGCAAGGCACAGCGGGTAGGATGATCTGGAAATACTCCCGGGCGGGTTCGAGGATATCTCCTTTTCCCCCGAAAAGCAAGAGTACCTGATCGCCCAGCAACCAGCCGGCCAGGATCAGGAAAACGGCCAGCGCTATCGTCAGGAAGGCCATGTTGCCGAAGGTGAGCGAGGCCTTGGATTCGTTTCCGGCTCCCAGGGCCCGGGAAATGATCGAAGCACCGCCCACGCCGATGGACATGCCGAACGAGCCGATCAGAAAAATGATGGGCATGACCACGGTGATGGCAGCGATGCCGAGCGTGCCGACCCATCTGCCCACGAAAATGGTGTCGACCACAAAGTAGATCGACATGACCAAAATGCCGATGGCAGCCGGCACGGCCATTTTGACCAGGAGCGGTCCGA
>JAGQXA010000671.1 GCA_020436865.1 Saprospiraceae bacterium
AAATCGTACAAGGACAAGCGGCCGGTATTGACGAAGATCGGGGAGGCTTTGCGGTGGACGGTCCTCCTTAACGCGCTGGCCATCGCGCTGGCCTTCGGCCTGGCCATTCCGCTGGGCGTCTTTGCCGCGACGCGTCCGGATTCGCGGGCCGACCGCTCCATCGGGCTGGGGTTGTTCGCCCTTTATTCCTTGCCCCGTTTCTGGGTGGCTACTCTGCTCATCGTGTTCTTCACCACAGCCGAGTATGGCGCCTGGCTCGATTGGTTTCCGTCGAACGGCCTGGGCGAGCTGCCGGACGGTGCTTCTTTTTTCGAGCGTTTTTGGGTGCGGGCCCATCACCTGGTGCTGCCGGTAGCCTGCCTGGCCTATGCCAGCCTGGCCTTCATTGCCCGGCAGATGCGCGGCAGTATGTTGGAGGTGCTCGGACTGGACTACATCCGCACCGCCCGGGCCGCCGGCTTGCCGGAACGTCGCGTGATCTGGCGGCACGGCTTTCGCAATGCCCTGTTTCCCATCATTACCATGATCGCCTCCATCTTTCCGGCCGCCGTGGCGGGCTCGGTGGTGATCGAAGTCATCTTCGGCCTGCCCGGCATGGGCTGGCTGATGTACGACGCCATTGGCGCCCAGGATTGGCCGGTCGTCTTCTCGGTGCTGATCTTCAGCGCCCTGCTGACCATGGTTGGCATCCTCGTCGCCGATCTGCTGTACGCCTGGGCCGATCCGCGGGTGGCCCTGCAAAAAAGAAAGGGCGAATGATGGCTACCCGACATAGCGCGCTGGGGAGATGGGCCATCCGTTTCCTGTGGGGAGTGGCGCTGCTGAGCCTGTGCTCGGATTTTATTGCCAACGAACGGCCGCTCTACTGCCGGATCGACGGTCAGAGCTATTATCCCGTGCTGCGGCAGTATGGCGTGTCGCTCGGCCTGGCCGATTGGGAGGGTTGGATGCTTCAGGAGCCCTGGCAGGAGCGCGAATACGAGCGGGTCGTTTTCGCCCCGATCCCGTACTCGGCGGGAACGATCGATCATCGCAACACCCGTTTTGTGGGGCCTTTTGACGAGCAGCGCATACGCTCCAAGCGGTTTCGGCACTGGCTGGGCACCGATCATTTGGGCCGTGATGTGGCCGCCGGCCTGATCGGGGGCGCGCGGACCGCCTTGCTGGTCGGCCTGGTGTCGATGGCGATCGCCGGCCTGATCGGCATCTTTCTGGGCGGCTTTGCCGGCTATCTGGGCGATCACCGCATGCGCCTGCCGTTGAGCACGATCCTCCTGAACGCCCTGGGGGGCTATCTCGGCTTGTTCTATGGTTTCATCGGCCGGCAGTATCAGTTAGCGCAGGCCGGAGAGGAGGGAAGAACGGTGGTCGCTTTGTTGGCCGGTGCGGCGATCCTGCTCGGCGTTCTGGTGGGCGTCAATATCCTTGCCTGGGGACTGGCCAGGCTGTTTCCCCGGCAGCCGAAGGTCCGCATTCCCGCCGATCTTCTGGTCATGCGATTGATCGAGATCATGAACTCCATACCGGCCTTATTCCTGATCCTGTCGGTAGCGGCCATTATCTCCCGGCCATCGATCTTCTATATCATGGTAATTATCGGGCTACTGAGCTGGACCGGCATTGCCCGCTTCGTGCGGGCGGAAATGTTGCGGATCCGCGAACTGGAATACATTAAAGCTGCGGAAGTGTTGGGATACGGTCAGTGGCGGATCTTGTTGCGGCATGCCCTGCCCAATGCGCTCACGCCCGTGCTGATCACGCTGGCCTTCGGAGCTGCCGGCGCTATTCTTTCGGAGGCGACCCTGTCGTTTCTCGGCATTGGCGTAGCCCCGGAAGAAGTGACCTGGGGCTCGATGCTCAGCGAGGCCCGGCAAAACTTCTCTGCCTGGTGGCTGGCGATTTTCCCCGGCCTGGCCATTTTTCTGACCGTGACCAGCCTCAACCTGCTCGGGGATCGGCTGAACAAGACGCTGGATCCGCGCTTGCGGAAGTAGAGGGGTATGGAAAACCGCTACGACTTGCGGCGCATATCTTTGGGGAAGAGTTGGCTCTTACCGCCTTTCTTCGGCAGTTTGCCTTTCTTGTTGGGCTGTACGTGTACCGATTCGTTGATCGGACAGCCATACTTCGGACTGCACGATGGCAACAGAAAGGTGATGAAAGCGAAAAGGCTGAGTATTGCGAGGATCTTTTTCATAAAATGGCGTCTTTGCATACACTAACGCAAAAAAGCTTGCGCTTCACCTGTAAAGGTCGAATAATTTGCCCAGACCGAAAAACAGGAAGGGGGGCGCGGGCCCAAAACCCTTATAAAAACTGGTGTTTTGGTCTTTTTTTATACACAAAAGCTTGGATAAACAAACCCAAGCGGCTAACTTAGCGCCGTTCAAATTCACTTCATTCAATCAAAACTTTGTGCAATGAATAAAGGAGATTTAGTTTCCAAGGTTGCAGAATCTGCCAACCTTTCGAAAGCGCAAGCTACCGCCGCAGTCAATACCGTTTTCGATGCCATCGCCGATGCATTGAAAGATGGCGACAAAGCTACCCTGATCGGTTTTGGCACGTTCTCGGTATCGAAGCGTGACGCCCGTTCCGGCCGCAACCCCCAAACCGGCAAGACGATCCAAATTCCTGCCAAGAACGTCGTTAAGTTCAAGCCGGGCAAGGAATTGACCGACTCTGTTAACTAATCAACGGAAAACCGACTTTAAGAATTAACCACATTTGCGTAAAGAAGGGCAATTTAAGGTATGCTTGAATTGCCCTTCTGTTTTGTTACCACCCTCTCTTTATTCCACCCGCTCACTTCCCTAATCGAGTAGCCATGAAATTCGGCACTAAAGTAATCCACGCCGGGGTCCATCCGGACCCATCTACCGGGGCGGTCATGACCCCGATCTATCAGACTTCCACCTATGCCCAGGAAGCGCCGGGGCAGCACCAGGGCTACGAATATGCCCGCACCCAGAACCCCACGCGTACGGCCCTGCAAAACAACCTCGCTGCTCTTGAAAACGGCAAGCGGGCGATCTGTTTTGCCAGCGGTATGTCGGCGATGGACGCCGTTTGCCGCCTGCTGAATGCCGGCGACGAAGTGATCGCCACCAACGACCTCTACGGAGGGTCTTACCGGTTGATCACCAAGGTTTATGAACGCTTCGGCCTGAAAGGCCACTTCATCGACCTCACACGGCCGGAAAACGTACTCGAAAAACTCAACGATCGCACCCGGCTGATCTGGATCGAAACCCCGACCAACCCCATGCTGAAACTGGTGGATATCGAAGCGATCTGCCGCCTGGTCGCCGACCGCGAAGTGCTGGTTTGCGTCGATAACACCTTCGCTTCGCCCTATCTGCAGAATCCGCTCGACCTCGGCGCCGATCTGGCGATGCATTCCGCTACGAAATACCTCGGGGGCCACTCCGACGTAGTGATGGGCGTGGTCGTCGCGGCCGACGATGCCGTAGCCGAATCGCTCTATTTTCTGCAAAATGCGGTCGGCGCCGTACCTGGGCCACAGGATTGCTTTCTGATGTTGCGGGGCATCAAGACCCTCCATCTGCGCATGCAGCGTGCCTGCGAAAATGCCCGGTCGATCGTCGATTTTCTCAGCAAACATCCAAAGGTCGGAAAGGTCTATTACCCAGGCCTGCCCACCCATCCCGGCCATGAGCTGGCCCGCCGGCAAATGCGCGATTTCGGAGCGATGATCTCCTTCGATCTGGTCGACGACTCTATGGAAAAAGCCAGACAAGTGTTGAGTGGAACGGAGCTTTTCCTCCTGGCCGAATCCCTGGGAGGGGTGGAATCGCTGATCGGCCATCCGGCTTCCATGACCCATGCTTCGATCCCACGCGCCGATCGCCTGAAGGTCGGGCTGACCGATTCGCTGATCCGCCTCAGTGTCGGGATCGAGGATGCCGACGACCTGATCGCCGACCTGGGATCTGCCCTCGACCGGGTGTGAAGCCCTCCTAACGCCTGATCTCGAATCCGCGGAAGGCTTGCAGTTCGCCGCGTTCGGCCCGTACCTCTTGTACCTGTGCCAGAGGTGGGCCTTGCCGGCACCATTCTACAAAGGCCTCGACGGCTTCCTCCGTGCCCTCCGCTTCGGCATAGACACTGCCATCGGCCTGATTGCGAACAAAGCCCTTCAGCCCCAGCTCTTCGGCCCGGCGACAAGCCGAGGCTCGGTAGTAGACGCCCTGTACGCGCCCCCTAATGTGTATGTTTAAATGAACCATCTATTTGGTAGGTGGGATTTGGGATGTGGGTACTCACATCCCATATCTCATATCCCAAATCTCATATCTCTTGCCTCAATGCGTCGGTTTGTCCGGGGCCGGTGCGCTGGCGTGAAAATCGCGGAATACCCGTTCGGCATAGTCGTCGAGGAGGGCCAGGACGCGCTCCCGGGAGTTCGACCGGACGATCAGCCCCACGTGGTATTCTTTTTCGATCCGCCAAACGACTTCGGGCTCGGAGAACACCGACATATCGGGCCATTGGAAGCGCGATAGGGAGACGATGATGCCCGCATAGTCGTTGCGCACGGGGGGTAGGGCATAGGGCGAACCCTTGGCCACCGAGTCTTCGATGCGCGCCCATTCCCACCATAGGTTCAGCCCGGAAGAGGCTTCCACCATCTCGGCGATGTGGGCGCCGCCGACCCGCGAAGAAGTTTCCAGAAAGACGTATTCCCCGGTTTCATGCGAGCGGATGAACTCGGTATGCGAAGCGCTCGAACGCATGCCGAAGGCATCCATCACCCGGCGCGTCAGCGCTTTCAGGGCCTGATCTTCCTCCTCGCCAAATGCCACGGTATGGGTACGGAAGATGCCCCCGCCGTGGGCGACTTCAAAGGGGGTATCCAGGTATTTGGAGATTCGGCAAAACTCCATCTTTCCATCGATCGACAGGGCGTCGGCGTGGTAGACATCGCCCGGCTTGAACGCTTCGATGAGGTAGCGGTGCCGTTCGTCGCCAAGTTTTTCGAGATGTTGCCAGAGTTGTTCGGTGGAATGGATCTTCGTGATGCCCGTGGCCGAAGCTTCCGAGCGAGGTTTGACCAACCAGGGAGCCGGAACCGTTTCGCTGAATCGGCGGATCTCTTCATCGTTGAAAAGGGGGCTGAAGGCCGGTACCGGGATGCCCGCTTCGGCGGCTTTCATCCGCATGGCCAGTTTGTCGCGAAAATAACGACCGGTGGTCTGCCCCATGCCCGGAATGCGGAACTGCTCGCGCAGGAAGGCGGCCTTCTCAACGTCGAAGTCGTCGAGCGCCACAATGCGGTCGACCTTTTGGGAGCGCAGCAGATGCGCCAGACCCAGGGCCAGGTTGTGGAGGTTCTCCGGCGAATTATCGTCTTTTTCGACATAGAAGACCTCGTCAATGGCCTCCCAGGGCCAGGCTTCGCGTTGCAGGCTTTGTTTGGTGATCAGAAATACGCGATTCCCGGCGGCTTTGATACTGCGCAGGAAAGCCTGTCCTTTGAAAAAAGTGGAGATACAAAGAAAGGTCATGACCGATCGGTTATGGAGGTGAAATACTCGAGCAGCAAACGCAGGCCGAAGCCCGTTGCGCTCTTCTGTGTAGCATATTCGGAATCGCCGACAGCCACCCCGGCGATGTCGAGATGCGCCCAGGCAGGATGATCGTCGATGAAAAATTCGAG
>JAGQXA010000672.1 GCA_020436865.1 Saprospiraceae bacterium
AGCTCGAACGCATGATCGAAGAAACCGAACTCAAAATGCGCGAAGCCGCCAAGGAACTCGACTTTATTACGGCCGCGCAGTACCGCGACGAGGTGTTTGCGTTGAAGAAGCGGCTGAAGGAGGCGGGTTGATCGGCAAAGTAGTTCAATAGCTTATTGGTTAATTGGGAGCCCACTGCCCTTGGATCCAGGGATCCGAGGATCCAGCTAAAAATCCGTATCTTTGCAGCCTGTTCGAACGATCTGACTATGGCCACACCACGCACCGTCGCTTTTTACACCCTGGGTTGCAAGCTCAACTACTCGGAAACCTCGTCGATCGGACGGCTGTTCGAGGAGCGGGGGTATCTGGAAGTGCCGTTCCAGGACGGAGCCGATGTGTACGTGATCAATACCTGCTCGGTGACCGATTTTGCCGACCGGAAGTGCCGTAAGATCGTGCGGCAGGCCCTGCGGTTTTCGCCGAACGCGTTTGTGGTGGTAGTGGGCTGCTATGCCCAGTTGAAGCCGCAGGAGATCGCCGGGATACCCGGGGTCGACCTCGTGCTGGGCGCCGCCGAGAAATTTCGCATCCTCGATTATATCGACGACCTGAGCAAGGCTCCGGGTAAGGGGCTGGTGCGCGCCGGCGAAGTGCGCGAGGCCCGCGACTTCGTCAACGCCTTTTCCTTCGGCGACCGCACGCGGTCGTTCCTGAAGGTGCAAGACGGTTGCGACTACAAGTGTTCGTTCTGTACCATCCCGCTGGCTCGCGGAAAGAGCCGCAGCGATACCGTCGAGAGCGTCGTGGCCAATGCCCGGAAGATCGCCGCTATGGGTGTGCGCGAGATCGTGCTGACCGGCGTGAACATCGGCGATTTCGGGAACGGCACACAGGTTATCGAAGGCCTGAAACCGAAGAAGGAGGCCCTGCTGATCGACCTCTTGCACGAACTCGACCAGATCGACGAGATCGCCCGCTTCCGCATTTCTTCGATCGAACCGAATCTGTGCACCGACGAGATCATTGAGTTTGTGGCGGGTTCGCAACGCTTTGCGCCCCATTTTCACATGCCTTTGCAATCGGGTAACAACAAGCAGTTGCAGGCCATGCGCCGTCGCTACCGCCGCGAACTGTACGCCGGGCGGGTCGGCCGGATCAAAGAGCTTATGCCCCATTGCTGCATCGGCGTAGACCTGATCGTCGGTTTTCCGGGAGAAACAGAGGCGGATTTTCTGGAAACCTACCGCTTCGTCCAGGAACTCGAGGTTTCGTATCTGCACGTCTTCACCTATTCCGAACGCCCCAATACGCCGGCCGCCGATATGGATGGAGTAGTGCCGGTCGAAGAGCGCCGTCGCCGCAACGAAATGTTGACCATCTTATCGGAAAAGAAACGGCATTACTTCTACGAGCAACACCTCGGACAAGCCAGGCCCGTGCTGTTCGAGCAGCATCGCGAGCCGGACCTGGTCGCGGGCTTCACCGACAATTATATCAAGATCGAAGCGCCTTTCGACCCGGGCCTGATCAATGAGATCGAGGCGGTCAGACTTTCGAAGATCGGCCCGGAAGGCTCGATGGCGATCGAGCGGCTGGAAACCCCGGTGGGCGAGCATTAAAGAAAATTTTCATCTTCCTGGTTGTCAGCAGGTTAGGAAAGCTTCAAGGAGCCATGGAAGAATGAATGCCGAAAACAAGGAGGCAATAGCGATTCCCTTCCTATTTTTGCAGCGTCGTAACCGTCTTCACACAACTACACCAAAGATGTATCCCGATCTTTCCTATTTGTTCCACGACCTGTTCGGCACACAGCCCGACAACTGGACCTCCATTTTCAAGACCTTCGGTCTGATGCTGGTGATCGCCATTCTGACGGCGGCCTACCTGCTGTTCCTCGAGCTGAAGCGCAAGAAAGAACAGGGCGTTTTCGAGGGAGAAAAGGTGAAGGTGACAGAAGGCGAAGGAGCGACCGTCGGAGAACTCGTTTCCAATGGCATATTCGGCTTTATCATCGGCTTTAAGCTGGTATACATCCTGCAGAACTTCGGCGCCTTTCAGGAGGATGCGGCGGCGGTGTTGTTGTCGTTGAAAGGTACGGCCTGGAGCGGGATCCTGCTCGGTCTGGTCTTCGCCGGCTACAAGTACTGGGAGAAGAACCGCAGGAAACTGCCCAAGCCCGTAGAACGGCTCGAAACGCTGTATCCGCACGACCGCATCGGCGATATTACTATCATGGCGGCGCTGAGCGGGATCGTCGGAGCGAAGGTGTTCGCCATCATCGAGGACCTGCCCACCTTTTTTGCAGACCCGGTTGGTACCTTTTTTTCCGGAAGCGGACTGGCCATCTATGGCGGCCTGATCGGCGGTTTCTTTGGCGTGATCTGGTACTTGCGCCGGCATGGTATTCCGTTCTGGCCGGTGGCCGACGCGGTCGCTCCGGCGCTGATGGTATCGTATGGAGTGGGGCGGATCGGTTGTCAGCTGTCCGGCGACGGCGACTGGGGCGTCGAAGCGGCGGCGCAACCCGACTGGTGGTTTCTGCCCGACTGGCTGTGGTCGTCGACCTATCCGCACAACGTGGCCCAGGACGGAACCCTCATCGAGGGCTGTACCTTTCACTATTGCCACGAATTGCCCGCGGCGGTGTACCCGACGCCCCTGTACGAAGTGTTGATGGCCCTGGCGATCGGAGCCTTCCTGTGGTCGATCCGGAAGAAGGTCCGCATTCCCGGGATGCTCTTTTCCATCTACTTGGTCCTGAACGGCGTCGAGCGTTTTCTGATCGAAGGGATCCGCGTGAACATCAAATACAATGTCCTGGGCCTCCAACTGACCCAGGCCCAGATCATCGCCATTGTCCTTTTTGCGATCGGCCTGGGTATGGCCCTCTATTTCAGGAACAAGGACCGGAAGGCAAGTCCGGTCGACCCCGGATAGAACTTAGTGGAAGTTTAGCTGTTTGAACAGGTCTAACTTCTTGTGGTGAATATTCAATCAAGCAAAGGCAGCGTAGCGCAGCATGAGCGATAGTATCAAGCACGAGTGCGGAATAGCGGTCATCCGCCTGTTAAAACCGCTGGAGTATTATCAGCAGAAATACGGCACGCCACTCTACGGCATCAACAAACTCCACCTGCTGCTGCAGAAGATCCGCAACCGCGGGCAGGACGGCGCCGGCATCGCCACCATCAAGATCGGGGTCGAGCCGGGCAAACGCTACATCAGCCGCAAGCGGAGCAACTCTTCCCAGGCCCTTAAGGACGTGTTCGATCACGTGTACGGGTATTTCAACGAGCAACCGGCCGAGCGGCTACAGGATCCGGCCTGGCTCAAGGCCAATCTGCCGTTTACCGGCGAGCTTCTCCTGGGGCACCTGCGCTACGGCACCCACGGTGCGAATAACATCGAGACCGTCCACCCCTTCCTCCGACAGAATAACTGGATCACCCGCAACCTGGTCCTGGCCGGTAACTTCAACCTGACGAATGTCGACGAACTGTTCGACGAACTGGTGCATCTCGGGCAGTACCCCAAGGAAAAATCGGACACCGTGACCGTCCTGGAAAAGATCGGTCACTTTCTCGACGACGAGGTCATGCGTTTGCACACCTGGTTCAAGCCCGACGGGTACACCAACGAGGAGATCAATAACCTAATCTTCGAACACCTCGACATTCAGCGCCTCCTGCGCCGGGCGAGTAAAAAATACGACGGCGGCTATGTCATGGCCGGCCTGATCGGCCACGGCGACGCCTTCGTTATGCGCGACCCCAATGGCATTCGTCCGGCTTTCTACTACGCCGACGAAGAGATCGTCGTAAGCTGTTCGG
>JAGQXA010000673.1 GCA_020436865.1 Saprospiraceae bacterium
ACCTCCCCGAGGTGCAGCAGCGGCGGGTCCTGATAGGCTTCGAGCGACGCGGGAAAGCTGATAGCTCCCTTGTCGGTAGCGGCAAAGATCCGGTCGGCGCCCTTGGCCAGGTAATTGACCTCCTGGCTACCCAGACCGTCCTTGCTGTTATAGACTGCGACCTCGAGGGTCGCCCGGTCGATCCGGGAAATGCCCTGATTGGTCGCTACCCAGGCGAAGGGCCCGTCGATCAGGATATCGTTGCACATGTTGCTCGACAGGCCGTCTTCGGTCGTCAGGGTGCGCACGATGCGTCCGTTGCGAATGAGGAAGATGCCCAATCCGAGCGTACCGACCCAGAAAGTGTGGTCGGCATCGCAGCGAATGGCTCTGACATCGGCATAGATGTCGTCGTCGAAAAGGGCCACCCGTTCGGCGTGTTGGGGTTCGTATTCCAGCAACCCCTGCGTAGTGCCCAGCCAGAGCAGAGAGTCGTTGTGCACATAGCTGGCGTAGATGCGCGACCCCAGAGGGAAGGGCAGCTGGGTCATTTCTCCCTGCCGGAAGCGATGGATGCCATAGGAAAAAAGATACAGATCGTCGTCGTCGTCGTCAGAAGCCATCGATTTCAGCGCGCCATGGACGCCGCCGGAGATCTCCGATAGCTGGAAATCGGCGGTCAGATAGTAGAGCTGCCCGTCGGAGGCGATCCAGGTCCGGTCGCCCTGCGGAAGAAAGTACACGATCCGGCGGTCCGACACCTTGCGGTTGAACAGCACCTCCATCTCAGGTCCCAAAACGGCCACGATACCGGTATTATATCCGATATACACGCATCCCTGCCGGTCGTTGGCCAACGCCCGGATATCGGCGGTCGGCAGCGACTGCTCGCCATTAAAGGAAAGGATCTCGGTAGACGCCAGGAAAAAAAGGCCCTCTCCGGCCGTACCCAACCAGATATTGCCCTCATGGTCCTGAAAGATGACATTGACAAAAACGCCGGGCAGCAACAGGCGGGGAGTTCCGAATGCTCCGGCCTGCCGGGGCAGGAAGAGCAGGCCGTTGCGGAGGCCGAACCACAGATTGCCCGAGCGGTCGGCAAAGCTGCTGATCAGGTTTCCTTTTCGAAAGTAGGACTCGTAGTCGGCAAAGACCGGTCCGATCTGTTGCAAGGCATAGTCCATCCGAAAGACGCTGGGCCCATTCATCCTTTTCTCATTCCCGAACACATTTTGCCGGCAATAGAAGGCATCGCCCGCATCGACGCAACCGACCGGGCGAATGTCGGGCGGATAGACGATCGAATCGACCACGAGATCGCCTTCCAGGACATACCCGACCGGGCCGGAGAGGCTCAGGGCTCTCCCCTCTTTGTCGAAGATCAGGCCGGTATGGGATGATTTCAACAAGGGATGCCGGACGAGCGAGTCGTTTGGGAAAAGGACCAGGGTGGATTCCGACTTATTACCGCTTTCCGGGCTTGCCCAGGCAAACCAGACCAGGCTGTCGGGCGTGGTCGAGATCGAGAACGATCGCATTTGGAACGGTAGCGCCCATTCGGGGGTGACACCCTTTCCGTCCAGGAAGTAGGCCGGCTGCGGCGAAAAGGAACTCAACCATTTCCGGCCGCGCCAATCGATCTTCACGCCGTGCACGACATTATTGGGGAGACCGTGTTCAACGGTGTACGTATTGAACTGCTGGCCATCGAACCGGCAAAGACCGTTCTCCGTACCGATCCACAGGACGGCCTCCCGGTCCTGGGCGATATCGTAGACCGCACTGCTCGGCAGACCGTCTTCCGGGGTGAACTGATGAAACAGGAATTGCTGTGCCGCGATCGGTTTGCCAAAGTGACAAGCTATGAACAACAGACAAAGCGCCCTCCATGTCAGGAAGGTCGGCAAGGG
>JAGQXA010000111.1 GCA_020436865.1 Saprospiraceae bacterium
CCTACCAGTCCGAACATGCCGATGCCCGTCCACACGCTGTGTAGCCCTTTCTTCCGGGCCTTGATCTTGCGGGCGGCCTTCGAAGCGACCTCTTTCCCAAGATCGGATTCCTCGTGACGGGCTTCTTTGTCCATCTTCATTCCTGTTTTAAAGCGGCAAATCTTCGGACGAAGTCGACCTCCAATTTGGCCAGAGTGGTTCGCAGGTTTCTTTCCTCCTCCCCGGCTTCCCGCTCGACCGCCTGGTGTAGCTCGTCGAGCCCTACCCCGCCGATCGCGTTTCGCACGGAGACCAACACTTCTGCTCCGGCTTTGATCAACACTCCCTCGGCGACGGCCACGAACACTTCGCCCTCCGCCTCGGTCTCATAGGTCAAAATACCGGGCGCAAGGGCAGCCGCGCAGTCGAGCCGGTTGGGCAACAGACCAAACGAGCCTTCCTGCGTTTCCGCCACGATGCGCTTCACCTCCGTTCTTTCCGCGAACACCCGGAAAGGCAGGAGTATCTTCAGTTGCATGGAGTCGTATGCCATGGGCCTTTATGTAGTGGCCGCTTCCGGCCGCTTTACTTCATCGATCGTTCCGACCATATAGAAAGCCCTTTCGGGCACATCGGCAAACTCGTCGTTCAGGATCCGCTCGCAACCATCGAGGGCATCCTGCAGGGGCACCATTCGCCCTTCGATCCCGCTGAACTGTTCGGTCGCAAAGAACGGCTGGGTCAGAAAGCGTTCCAATTGGCGGGCGCGGGCGACCACCTTGCGATCCTCCAGCGACAATTGCTCCAATCCCAGCATGGCGATGATGTCCTTTAGCTCTTCGTATTCGGCAAAGGTGCGACGGATCTCCTGGGCGATGGCGTAGTGCCGCTCTCCGACCACGGTCGGGGTCGCCATCTTTGAGCTCGATTGCAGAGGATCGATCGCCGGATAGAGGCCCTCGCTGGCCCTTTTCCGGGAAAGCACAATGGAAGCGGAAAGGTGGGAGAAGGTGTGGACTGCGGCCGGGTCGGTCAGGTCGTCGGCCGGGACATACACCGCCTGAATGGAGGTGATGGCGCCGGTTTCGGTATTGGAAATGCGTTCCTCCAGTTCGGCCAGTTCGGTTCCGAGATTAGGTTGGTAGCCCAGGCGAGAGGGCATCAGCCCCATCATACCCGACACTTCCATGCCGGCTTGAATAAAGCGGAAGATATTGTCGATCAGGAGGAGCACGTCGCGACCTTCGACATCGCGGAAGTACTCGGCCATGGTCAAGGCGGTATGGCCGACCCGGAAGCGGCTGCCGGGCGGCTCGTTCATTTGCCCGAAAACCATCGCCATGTTCGGCAATACGCCGGCCTCTTTCATGCCGCTGTACAATTCCTCTCCCTCCCGGCAACGCTCGCCGATCCCGCAAAAAACACTCACCCCTTGCTGCTGGCCGACCACGTTGTGGATCATCTCGGTCAGCAAGACGGTTTTGCCGACACCGGCCCCGCCGAAGAGGCCGGCCTTGCCACCCCGTTCGAGGGGCGCCAGCACATCAATGATCTTGATGCCGGTTTCAAATATCTGGGAATCAGCCGTCCGACCAGCCAGGGGCGGTGGCGGTTGATGCACCGATCGCCACTCCACTTCTTCCGGTGGAGGCAAGCGGTCAATAGGCTGGCCGAACACATTGAACATCCGGGATAGCACCGCTTTGCCGACGGGCGCTTTCAGCGGCCCCCCGGTGTCTTCGACCGCCGCACCCCGCGCCAATCCGCTGGTCGGCGTCAGCGCGATGCCGCGTATGGTATACTTGTCTAGATGGGATTGTACTTCGATGGCAATAGCGCCCTCCCGTCCTGTCCGCAGGAGGGTATAGATCGGTGGCAGGCCTCCGTTGAAACGGACGTCGACAACGCTTCCGCGTACCGATTGAACGTACCCTATGTCAGGCATGGCGTTCGGACTTTTCGAATCACTCGATGCTGAAGGCCTGTAAAGGTCGGCATGTCGGATCGCGACCTCACATGCCTCCATTTTTTCAACAATTCCAACGCTGTGCGCGTTGCCTTCTGCAGTCGATTATTCGCGGCGATGACTGTTTTTCCCGAACAGGACGGAATGGCTATGGTAAAACTCTTCCTTGACCTGCCGGAAATTCTGCCCGCCCGGTCCTTATCCCGCAAAAAACGCGGATATTGGGACCGTAGAAAAGAAGTGTGCCTGTATGACCGACCCGATCCCAAAATCACTGGAAGAGGTTCATGCCAGCGTCGAGACGCGCAAGCGAAGTTTTTTCCGCCGCTTGTTCGCCTTCATGGGGCCGGCCTATCTCATCGCCGTGGGCTATATGGATCCGGGCAACTGGGCCACCGATATTGCCGGGGGGAGTCAGTTCGGATATGCCCTGATCTGGGTGTTGCTCATGTCGAACCTCATGGCGCTCCTGCTGCAAAGTCTGAGCACGCGCCTGGGCATCGTCAGCGGCCGCGATCTGGCGCAGGCCTCCAAGGAAACCTATAGCCGTCCGGTCAATTTCGTCCTGTACCTCCTGGCAGAGATCGCGATCGCCGCCACCGATCTGGCCGAAGTATTGGGCATGGCGATCGGCCTGCAGTTGTTGTTCGGACTCCCGCTATTGTGGGGCGTGTTGCTCACTTTTTTCGACACCTTTCTCCTCTTGTTCTTCATCCACCGCGGCATGCGCGTCATGGAAGCCTTCATTCTGGCGCTTATCGGCATTATTGGCCTGGCTTTTTTAATGGAGATGTTCCTGGCCAAGCCCGACCTGGGAGAATTAGCCGCCGGCTTTGTTCCCAGCCTGCCCAACGACCGTGCACTTTTCATTGCCATCGGCATCATCGGAGCTACCGTGATGCCCCATAACCTGTACCTGCATTCTTCGCTGGTGCAATCGCGAAAATTCACTCACAATCTGGCAGAGACCAAAGGCGCCCTGCGTTTCAATTTCGTCGACTCGGCGATCGCGCTCAACCTGGCCTTTCTGGTCAATGCGGCCATCCTGGTATTGGCGGCCGCCACGTTCTACAAAGCGGGCATGTACAACGTATCGGAGATCCAGGATGCCCACCGCTTTCTCCAACCCTTGCTGGGTTCTCAGCTAGCCCCCATTTTCTTCGCCATCGCGCTCATCGCGGCCGGGCAGAGTTCTACCCTGACGGGAACGCTGGCCGGGCAGGTGGTCATGGAGGGCTACCTGAACCTGCGCATACAGCCCTGGATCCGGCGACTCCTCACGCGCACGCTGGCTATCGGGCCGGCCGTATTGGCCATCGTTTTTCTAGGGGAAGAGGTGACCGGTAAGATGCTCATCCTGAGCCAGGTGATCCTGAGCCTGCAGTTGGGTTTTGCGATCATTCCCCTCATCCATTTTGTGAGCAACCGCCGGCGCATGGGTAAGCTCGCCATCGGGCCGATCGTGAAAGTGCTTTCCTGGCTGACGGCCATCATTATCGTCGGGCTCAATGTGAAACTGGTCGTAGAAGAGATCACCTCCTGGATAGCGGTCTCCCCCTCCCCCACCACCCTGTACCTGTCGGTCGTTCCGCTGGCCTTCGGCGCCGCCGGACTATTGCTGTACGTCACGTTCGCCCCCTTCGTCAAATCCATGCTGGTGGAAGCCCGGTCGGACCTGCACGCGCAGCCCGGCAGCCTCGACGTCTTCGAAAAAAAGGCCTTCCGGAGGATCGCCGTCGCGATCGACTTCAGCGACATCGACGTCCGGACGCTCCGCTATGCCATCTCGATGGGCACGGCCGATACGGAGTATCAACTCATCCATGTCGTAGAATCGGCTGGAGCTATCCTGCTGGGAGATGAAATACGGGACAAGGAAACGGGCGACGACGCTGGACGCCTTGAATACTATGCCCAGGAGTTACAAAACAAGGGATTTAAGGCTCAGACCTACCTGGGGTTCGGCAACCCGAAATCGAGCATTCCGGCGGCCGTAAAAGAGTTCGACGCCGAGCTGCTCGTGCTGGGCGCCCACGGACACCGGTTGTTCAAAGATCTCATTTTCGGCACGACCGTGGATTCGGTCCGGCACCGCGTCAACATCCCCGTCTTCATCGTGCGGGATGAGGATTGACGAACTCAACGAGCCAGATCGCGGATTCTCCGGTTCTTTACCGTGGCTAAATACCGGCCAGGGAGTAGGCATGCCCCCCAACCCACTTCACCCCCGTTCCAAGTCCGTAGACAATGGCCCGGTCGAAATCTTCGCTGGGAAAAAATCTCCGTCAAAGCGGTAGCCACTTGTCGAGTGGGAGCCAGAACGGATCGTCGACCCGTTTGCGTAACCCTGGCTATCGATGTCGTCGACATGCATACCGCCAACCGTTTGGACCATCGGGAAAAAGGCACCCGGCGGAATGACTTTACCCGGTTGCAGGCAGATCAGGGTAGCGGCACTTAGCTCGCTATGGTCGTCAGACTACGCAATAACTGCCGAACTCCGAAATAATGATTGGAATGCCCACTAAAAACCATGGTTTTGCCAAATCATATGCCGGCAA
>JAGQXA010000674.1 GCA_020436865.1 Saprospiraceae bacterium
ATCACCTCCCGCGGCAACTGGTATTTCGCCAGTTGGAAAGGGAGCGTCGAGAAGTCGGGCGGTATTGCCAGTAACATCGGCATTCACTTCTTCGATATGCTCAACTGGATCTTTGGCGAGGTGCAGGAAAATACGGTGCACATCCACACGCACGATCGCGCGGCCGGCTATCTCGAGCTGGAGAAGGCGCGGGTGCGTTGGTTCCTCAGCGTCAACTACGACACGATCCCCGAGCCGGTCAAGGCCACCGGGATCCGTTCGTTCCGGTCGATGACGATCGACGGGCAGGAGGTCGAGTTCAGCGACGGATTTACGGACCTCCATACGCTCAGCTATCAGTCGGTGCTCGAAGGACGCGGTTTCGGCCTGGACTCCACTGCCGAAGCGATCAAGATGGCGCATGATATTCGCAACGCCAAGCCGATCGGGCTGAAAGGCGACTTTCATCCGTTGGCCGCCCTGCCGCTCAGCACGCATCCCTTCGCCCGCGACGGTTGGATCGAGACTACGATCAGCACTTTGTACTGATCGGGAGAGCGAGCCCCTAGATCACCATAATTTGAACATACAATGAAAACTACACACTTCTTCTCTACTACCCTGGCCTTGTTGTCGCTGGCTTTCCTGTGCAGCTGCGGAGGGGTCAAGCACGCCGATCTGATCATGCTGGAAAACGTCCAGTCGCAGATCGAAGCGCTCGACAGCATGCCCGTGCTGGTCATTCAAAACGGCGACATCCTGAGCGTACAAGTTGCGAGCCGCAATCCGGAAACGGTCAAGGCCTTTGAGCAGGCGCGCGAAGTGACGGCCCTTTCAGGCGAGCAGGCGCTGGGCGTGCAGGAAGGCTACCGGGTAGACGAGGAAGGAATGATCTACATGCCTTTTCTGGGGCCGGTCAAAGCCTCCGGTAATACGATCGTCGAATTCCGGCAGTCGATCACCGACGAACTGGTGCAGTTTATCCCCGACGTATCCGTGCAGGTGCGCTTTCTGAATTTCAGGGTCACCATGCTGGGGGAGGTTTCCCGCCCCAACGCCTACGTCATTCCCAACGAACACATCAATATTCTCGAAGCAATCGGCATGGCCGGCGATTTTACGTCGTACGCCCGCCGGGATGCCGTTTTGGTGATCCGCGAGCGCAACGGACAACGCGAGTTGGTCAGGGTCAACACCCAGGACATCTCGGTCTTCGAATCGCCCTGCTTCTACCTGCAACCGAACGACGTCGTGTACGTCGAGCCGCTTAAGGCCAAGCAATACGCAACCAGAGGAGATTTTCTCGACCGGTATTCCCGACTGCTGGTGCCGGTCATTAGCCTCGGTACGTTTATCGTAGGACTACTCATTACTCCGTAACGTCGAAGATCGCACCAGCCCTAGTTCTTTTCAATCATTCCACTTCAATAAATCAGAAACCGATGGGAGACGATCATCTTGACCTCAAAACGCTCTTCAACAAGGTTCGCGGCTATTGGTATTTCTACGCGATCATGCTGGCCGTCAGCCTGGGCGGCGCCTATTACTACCTGCAAACCGCCTCGCCGCGCTACAAGGCCCAGGCCACCCTCCTGATCAAGAATGAGGAGGCTACGGGCCAACTCGATGAAGAGACGATGTTTGCAGACCTGGGTATGGGCGAGATCGCCAAAAACCTGGAGAACGAAACACAGGTGCTGACCTCGACGCCTCTGATGACCGAGGTGGTCGAGAACCTGGACCTGGAATACGTCTATTCGAAACAGGGACAGTTCCGCAGCGAAGACCTCTACCCACACTCGCCGATCGAAGTGATGGAATGGCATCCGGTCATCGAAAAGGTCAAAGTCGACGGTACGATCGATGCCGACCAGAAAGGTGGATACAAGCTGACCATTGAGGAGGAGGAATACTACGGCGAGTTTGGCAAGCCGCTCGAACTGCCGAAAGGCAAGCTGATCCTCACCCGTAACAACCAGGCGAAGCTCGACGGACCTATCGATCTGAGCATCTATCCGGTGCAGGCGATGGCCAAGACGCTCTCGCGCCAGCTGTTGGTCGAGGTCATGGGCGAAGAATCGAGTACGTTGGTGCTCAGTATCGAGAACGTCAGCCGCCAACGGGCCGAAGACATCCTGGCAGAATTGATCAAGGTATACAACCAGAACAATATTGCCGACAAGAAGAAGGTCTTCGAAAACGCCCTGTCGATCATCGACGAACGCATTGAACTGCTCGCCGGTGAGCTGGCCGCCCGCGAGTCGGCGGTCGAAGCCTACAAGCGCCGTTTCAATATGGTCGAGCTCAGCGCCGAAGGAGGTCTGCTGATGACCGAACTGGCCAACTATAACAAACAGATCGCAAATAAGGAGGTACAGGTCGAGATCCTGGAATCGGTTGAAAAGCAGCTGGTGGAAAACCAGAACTCCTTCGAATTCGTGCCGACCAATATCGACATGACCAATCTCACGCTGACCAATCAGCTGGAGAGCTTCAACAAGTTGCTGGCCGACCGCGAGAAACTGCAAAGCGAACTCGGCCCGGCTCACCCCGATTTTCTGCTGGTAGGGAAGCAGATCCAGAATCTGCGGCAAACGATCATCAACAATATCCGTTCGATCAAGGCCGACCTGCAGATCACTACCGATGCCGACCGCAAGTTGCGCAACAACCTGGAAGGGCGCCTGCAAAGCCTGCCCACCCGCGAGCGAGAACTGGTAGACATCGAGCGGCGCAAGGACATCAAGGAAAATCTCTACCTCTACCTCTTGCAGAAAAGGGAGGAGGCCGCCATCTCCATGGCTGTCACCGTGCCCAACAGCAAGACGGTAGAACCGCCCATCTCGTCTTCCGATCCGGTCAGTCCGAAGACCGCCCAGATCTGGTTGATCGCCCTCTTTCTCGGACTGGCCCTGCCCTCCGGCCTGGTCCTCCTGCTGGAAAGCATGAAGGACAAGGTGCTGAGCGAGGAAGAGATCGAGCGCTCTGCCAAGGTGACGGTCGTCGGCAAACTGGCGCTAAACCCTGGCAAGGGCAATCTGGTCGTCGGGGAAAACAACTACACAGCCGGCGCGGAGATGTTCCGGCTCCTGCGCGCCAATCTGGCCTACGCCACTCCGGGGAAACACCTGCAGGTCGTGCTCGTCACCTCGAGCGTACCGGGCGAGGGCAAGTCCTTTATCTCCCTCAACCTGGGCGTGACCCAGGCCCTGGCCGGTAAGAAGGTGGTCTTGCTCGAACTCGACCTGCGCAAGCCGAAGAAGGAAGGGTTTGCCAAGGGCAAGCCGCTGTTCAAGGGCATCGCCGATTATCTGGTCGATCCGTCGATCACTGCCGAGCAGGTGATCCGCAAGAACGTTTGGCATCAGAATTTCGATGTGATCGGCTGCGGTACCAAGCCGCCGAATCCCAGCGAACTGCTGCTCTCCCCGCGTTTGCCCGAATTGATCGGGGAACTGCGCGGGCTGTACGACTTTATCATCATCGACGTACCGCCGGTAGGACTGGTAGCCGATGCCCTGCAGCTGAAAGATCTGGTCGACGCCACGATGTTCGTCGTGCGCGCTTCCTACACGCGCAAGGCCCATTTGCAGATCCTGCGCGACATCGTCGACAAGCAGAAGCTGCCCAAGCCTTTCGTCGTGCTCAACGGAGTACCGGAAAGCCAGGCCGTGGGCTATGGCTACGGCAAGGGTTACTACCAGGATTCCAGTAAGCAGCC
>JAGQXA010000007.1 GCA_020436865.1 Saprospiraceae bacterium
GTTGAAGCCACCGTTGGGGCCGACAATGCCAGGGCCGCTCCAAGTAGAATTTCCGCCCAAAGGATTGGTGGAGAAAAGAGCGGCGGCGGGCAGATCGATCGTCACATCCGACAGGCACAGGTCCAGTTCGTCGACGAGGTCGATCACCGGAAACGCCTCTACCGTGACGATACCCGCTCCCATCACTTCGCACTGGTTAGCATCCGTGAATTGGTAAGTCACTTCGTATTCGCCGGGCGGCACCGAGGTAGGGTCGAACAGACCGTTAAGCGTGTCAGTGATTCCTTGACCCGACCACACGCCGCCGGTCTGATTGACCGTCAGGGCCGTTGACGGACTGTCTTCGCAAAGAATCATATCGTCGATGAGCACCTCTTCCGCTTCCAGCACGAAAAATTCGAAGGACGCTTCGTTCGGACAGTCGAAAGAGCCGGCCGAATACAGAACCGTGTAGGAATTGCCCGGCGTCAGGCAACTCACGTCGATCTCGCAATTGCCGCTCACGGCGCAGGCGGCCGTCCCGATGCCCGTGCATACCCCTCCTGGCGGACTAACCTCCAAAAAGAAGGGCTCGGCGCTGGCACAGATGTCGGTGGGATTGTTGCCGAATACGATGGGGTCAGTACTGGCGATCGTGATGTCGAAAGTTTCGGTCAGATCGCCGCAGGGGCTTTCGGCCACAAGGGTCATCGTGCCCGATTGGGTGAAGGTCGCGCAATAGCTCTGTCCGGACCCCGTCGAGCTATCGCAGCCGGTGCACGACCAATTGTACGCGCTGATCGCTCCGGCGGAGGCCACGATCAGGTCGGAGGCGCAGATGGTCGCCTCGTCGCAGGTCACTCCCGGCAGTGCCAGGTCGAGCGACGGCAGTTCCAGTACTTCGATCGTCGTGCTTTCCTCCACTTCTCCGCAAATGTTGCTGGCCGTCAGGGTGACGTCGTACAGGCCGGGCTCTTTGAACAGCACGGAGATGTCGTCGGTGCACAAGTTCATCAGGGTGTCGGTAAAGCACCACAGCGTCGTGTCGTTGGGGAGGATGCTCCAGCAGGTGTTGCTCCATTGGTTGGACAGGTCTTCAAAGGTAGCGGTCACCGGCTCGCAGCCGTTGGCGGGATCGAGGCTCAGGTCGAATGCAGCCTCCGGAAATCCGACCACCTCGATCTGTTTGGTGGTGCTGTCTTCTCCGCATTCGTTAGTGACGGTCAAAGTAACGGTATAGGTGCCGGGAGTGTCGTAGGAATAGACCGGCTCGGGACCGGTGGCCGTTTCCCCGTTTCCGAAATCCCAGGTGTAGGTCTCCGCGTTGCAGCTGGCGTTGGTCAGCGTCAATGGGTCGTTCACGCACACCTGCGGGTCGGTGTCGAGGATCGCCTTGGGCCGGTGGATCACGTTGACCCCTTTGGCTGTGTAGTGGCAGCTGTGTTCGGAAGCGCCGCATTCCCGCACGATCACCAGGCAGATCTGGTAGGTGGTCTTGTCGTCGTCGCAGACAAGGCTATCGGGAATGTTGTAGATGTGCGAGACGTTGACCGGGCTGGTTTCCACCTGAAAGGAGCCGTCGCCCCAATACCAGATGTACTGGTCGATGTCGGGCGCCACGGTGTTGTTGACGACGAAGAATTCGAATCCGTCGCAAACCTCGGATTGGTCGCCGGCTATGGAAAAATCCGACAGGATATCCCCGCAATCGTCGTTGACACATAAGCAATCGTAATCCTGGGCTATGCCGGCAGCGGCGGGCAGCACAAAGAAAAGAACAAGCAGGTTTTTCATCAGGGGTTATTTGTTGGCGGAGCGATACCAAATGTTTTCGTAGATCTTGTTGGCGGGGGTAAAGGTCGGACAGATCGAGCCGATGCCTGGATTCGTCAACGGATTGTCTTTGCCGAGCATGGCGCAAACCGGACTGCGCAGGAAGTGGAAGGAGACCGACACCTCTACGATGGGGCCGACGATGTTTCGCAATCCTGTGAAGTTGTTGGAATACGAAAAGCCCAGGTCGAATCGGTTGGATTTGGTGAGCTGACTGCCGAGCTCTACCGAAAACGTAAACCAATTCGTATTAGCCCCTGCTTCGGAGGGATTGTTGAAGTGGTAGGATGCGCCGACGGCGATCAGTCGATTGTACCACAGCTTGGTCCCGGCCTGGAAATAGTGCAAAGACGCCTGATGCGAATACAGGAAGAACGGCGTGATTGTCACATAGTTGCCCCGGAGGTTGCTCAGGATCCATTCCGATTCAGCGAAGGCGTTCACGCGGAAAGGAATGCGGGTGCCGATATCGAGCAAAGACTCGGTATTGCCCGTCCGCTTGCCACCTACGGAGTACAGGTTGTGAAAACTGATCCCTCCCAGCACCGACGCGAGCTTCGAATACCGGTCTTTTGGGCCGCGATGGAAGACTACGCCTGCGGCCGGGGTAAAGAACCAATGAGAAGAATTATCGTCGGGCGGATTGAAGGCCGTGGGATTGAGCATCCCGTTCTCATCAACAAGTCCGTATTTCGGGTCGAGCTGGTCGGCGAAGGTCAGCCGCTCGAAATGAATGCTCTTTTGGGCAAGCTGGAAGGCGATGCCCAGCCGCACGTTGAAGTTGCTGGAAGGCCGCCAGAGCGCCATGGCCAGCTTTCCGCCGGCTTCCATGGTCTGCAGAAGCCCCGCTCCTTCCTCATCGAGACTGAAACTGAAGCCGTA
>JAGQXA010000112.1 GCA_020436865.1 Saprospiraceae bacterium
CCCGCTTTCGCGACGAATGCCGCTTGGTGGCCGACAGCCTCGACCTGCCATCCTGGCGATCGCTGACCCTCTCCCTGCACCCGGCCGGCCGCGAGAGTTGGAGCTGGCTGTTCGTGGCCGACGGGCGCCGCCTGTCCGCCTGGGAAGACTTCTGTAAAAACGCCGGGGCACAGATCACCCAATATCGTGGGCATCCGGTGTACACCTTCGCGTCTGCCGGCAAGCCCCCGGTTTCCTTCACCCGCTACCGCAACCTCCTGATCGGCAGCCGTTGGGCCTTCCTGGTCGAAGACGCCATCCGCCAGTTGGAAGGGGACAGTTGGCAGTTGGCAGTTGGCAGTTGGCGGGGAGCTTCGGTGGTAGGCTGGTGGCAGGGAGGGGCGCTGGGAGCAGCTTTTTCCAGTACTCTGAATGGAGAGCACCGCTCCTTTTGGGAGATGTTCGGCAAGGGAGGCTGGCTGACCATGCCCCTCGACACCACCAACCACCTGGAAGCCTTCTGGACGCCCCCTACCAACATCCAACAACCAACATCCAACATCCAATCGCTCACTGCTGCTCCCGACAACCTCCCCCTCCTGCTCGCGGGCCACACCCCTCCGAGCGCCTGGACCCAACGCTTCCCGGGGATCGAGCAGCGAGCGCTCTTCGACCGCTACATTCGACCCTGGCTTTCGGGCGACTGGATACAGGCCTGGCCGGCGGTCGAAAAGGAGGCGATCCTGGCGCTCGGCCTGACCGACGAAGCCCTGGCCGATTCGCTGCTCGACGGCATGGTCGAGGAGTTGGGGGTACTGTCGGAGGGCGAGTATCAGACCTATCCGATCCGGCAGGTATTGGCGGAGGAATTCCTTCCGCGCCTGCTGCCCGGTGCGGGCGATGATTTTCAGCAGCCCTTCTTTGCGCGGGTAGGCCCGCTCGTGGTCTTCACGCGGAGCCGCACGGCCCTGGAAGACTGGATCAGCCATTACCTGACCGGGCAGACGATGGGCAATTTTACTCCTTTCCTGGAAATGCAGGCCGAGCTACCGCCGTCGGACGGGCCCCTGTGCTGGGTGAACAGCTCGTGGCTCAGCAGCCGCTACCGCGCCGGCTGGACCGCTTCGAAGGCCCCTTTGGCCGATTGGTTGGCGCAACAGGGAGTTATGCTCTGGCAAGCGGAGATCGGGAAGGACGGCTGGCATTGGCACGGCCGCCGGGGCCGGGGTGGCAAGGCGGCCCCGATGGGCTCGTCGGTTTCCACGGCCTGGCGGGTTTCACTCGATGCGCCGGTGGTGGCGCCGCCGCAGATCGTGCGACTCGACGGCCGCGATCTTTGTTTTCTGCAAGACGCGGCCAACCAGATCTACTGTTTGGAGCTCGACGGCCGCCTGCGCTGGAAACGCACGCTCGACAGCCGGATGCTCTCCGACTTCGAGCGCATCGACTATTACGGCGACGGCGATGGCCAACTGCTGATCAACACCCGCGAACAGGTGTACCTGCTCGACGCTCAGGGCAATCCGCTGGCCGGCTATCCGCTGGTGCTCCAGCTGCCTGCTACGAATGGGTTGACGCTCACCGATTTCAACGGCCGCGGCGATTATGCCTACTTCCTCGGCAGCGAGAACGGCCGCTGCTACGGTTTCGACAAGACCGGTCGCCCGCTGCCCGGTTGGGGACCCAAAGAGGGGGTAGGGCAGCTGCCCTATCCGCTGCGGCATTTCCAGTACGAGCAGAAAGACTTTCTCGTGCTGCTCAACGATGTGGGCTTCTTGCAGGTATATCAGCGGAACGGGGAGGAGCGCTTCCCGCCGCTCTTGATCGAAGGCGCGTTCCAGGACGGCCCCGACTATCAGGTACACCCGCAATCCACCCGCATCGTCGTGGCCGATCAGGATGGCAAGGTGTTGGTCGTTAATCATTTAGGGGAAAGCTTCGCGCTGCAGTTGCAGCCCGGCGGCGGCGGTCCGGTCGACTTCGCCTTTGCCGACATCGGCGGCGATGCGCGCAAGGATTACCTCGCCCTGCAGGGTCGCAAGCTGGCCGGGTACGGCTACGAGAAGGCCGGCTTCAAGCGCTGGTTCACCCATACCTTCCCGCATGCGCAAGACGAGCTTTTTGCCGTCGCCCAGCCCGGAAGCGACCGCTCTTTGATCGGCACGGTCGACACCGAGAAGCGGCAGATCTGGTTGCTCGATGGAAAGGGGCAGGTGCAATCCGGTTTCCCCCTCGCCGGTACGACCCGCTTTGCGCTGACGGAGGGCGGCGCCGGGAAGTACCTGTTGGTGGTGGGCTGGGAGGAGCAGGTCTACTGCTATCTAGTAGAAAGATGAAAGATAAGAGATGAAAGAGGTCCGGTCGGATCGCTCCCCGCGATCCGACCGGTATCGGGCCAGTCTTTCCTCTAGTCTTTCCTCTTTCTACTTTCATCTTTCTACTAGACTTCAGACCTGCCACTCTACTTTCCCCATCCCGTGCTCCTGCAGATAGGCATTTGCTTTTGAGAAATGTTGGCTGCCGAAGAAAGCTCCGCCGGCCAGCGGGGAGGGGTGGGCGGCTTCGAGGATGAGGTGTTTGGAGCCGTCGATCAGTTCTTTTTTCTTGCGGGCGAATCCACCCCAAAGCATAAAGACGAGATGTTCGCGCCCATCGGATAGTTTTCGGATGACGGCGTCGGTAAAATCCTGCCAGCCGATCTTCTGGTGGGAGCCCGGGCGGTTGCGTTCGACGGTGAGCATGGCGTTGAGGAGGAAGACGCCCTGTTGGGCCCAGGACGTCAGGTCGCCGTGGTTGGGGATCGTGGCGCCCACGTCCGACTCCAGCTCCTTATAGATGTTTTTCAGGGAGGGCGGCACCCGTACCCCTTTGGGCACGCTAAAGCAGAGGCCCATGGCCTCGCCCGGGTTGTGGTAGGGGTCTTGTCCGATGATAACGACCTTCACCTCAGGAAAGGGCGTGGTATTAAAGGCATTGAAGATCAGGCTGCCCGGCGGGTAGATCGTCTTTCCGGCCGCTTTCTCATTCTTGAGAAAGGCCGCCAGCGCCTGGAAGTACGGCTGCTCGAACTGATCCCGGAGGGCGGTTTTCCAACTGGCTTCGATCTGTACGGACGACATGGGGTAGTAGAAAGATGAAAGTAGAAAGATGAAAGACGTCGTTGGCTAAGGTAGGGAATTTTGGGGGAATGGGGGGAGGAGGCGATGATCCTTGATTCGAGCAGTTCTTCCGGGCGGCCGGGAGACTGCTCTTTGTTCGTACTTTTTTGGCGCGCAAAAAAGTACCAAAAAACGCGCCCCTTGGCCGGCCCTTTACTTTTTGTCTGCACTCCTTGCGTGGACGGATTCTCGCTTGCCTTGCCGTAGCCTCAGCGAAGGCAGGCCCGCTTCTCTACCCTGCTTGACGACCTGGACTTGGCATGGACGGTCAGGTTTCACCAATTACGTCCTGGGGAGGTTGCCACCGGGTATTGGGCGCAGGCTAAGCCGCGACGTCATTGCCTTGGCATGGCGCGTAGAAGGGGGGCGAACCCCGCCTCTGAACAGGGCCAAGGGGAAATTTCTGCCCATCGCTCCCTGTCAACTGCATCTGCCAACTGCTTTGCCTTGGCGTCCCGACTAAGTCGGGATCAGTGAAGGCAGGCCACCTTTGTCCCCTCTGAAACCTCTGTCACTTCTGAAACCTTTACTTCATTTGTCTCGTTCTGAGAATTGGCGTATTTTTGCCGTTGATCGGAGTAGGGTGTGTGGGACTCAAACCTGCCTGCCGTAGCCTTGGCGAAGGCAGGCTCAAACTCCCCGAAGGGGCCCCCTGAGGGGCAAACTCGGCACTCAAACTCTTTCCGGTCCCGTAGCTCAGTTGGATAGAGCAGCTGACTTCTAATCAGCAGGTCCCAGGTTCGAGCCCTGGCGGGATCACTCGCCTTCGTCGACGCCTGCCTGACGGCAGTCAGGACTTCGGCGGAGTAAGACTTATGGAAAAGCCCGCATCATTGAATTGGTGCGGGCTTTCTTGTTATCTCAAACTATCAAGAACTCTTGCGGAACTGACCCTGAAATCTGAAGTCAAGCCTTTCCTTATC
>JAGQXA010000675.1 GCA_020436865.1 Saprospiraceae bacterium
CCCCTGGGAGTAACCGACCCGCCCCCCAGCACTACGGTAGAAACCGATCAGGTAGCCGACTTGCCGGCAGAAGGGGTAAAGGCCGAAGACCTCCTCATTTCCTCCAACAACCCCGCTATCGGCTATCTGGATGCAGAAAAGAAGATCCTGTACGCCGACATGAACAAACTGAACGCCCTGCGCGAGCAGTTCACCCCCAGTGAGGAAAAAGAAGGCATTTGGGTGATCGAGAAGAACGGCCAGGCCGTCGAGTTCAAACTCGTGCCGCTATCGGAGATCGACCCCAGCGAGCCGGTCGGCGAAGACGATGAGATCACTCGCTCCAACGAAGATTGCAAGCTCATGTCGCAATGCTTCTACGGCACCGCTTCCCAGAAGAACTACAAGTACCTGGTCGACGAAATCCACGCCTGCGTGGTGAAGCAGGGCGAATACTGCACCGGCCGCTACAAGCGGTTCGACGTCGAGACCCATATCGAAGACCGGTGCGTGTCGCCCGAAACCGACGAAGACGGCCATGTCATCATCCGGAAGATCGGCATCTTCGTGTGCACCCGCTGATGCGATTCCCATCCAATCCTCCCACCTCCTAAATTCGATCAATCATGAAAAAGCTGCGCTTTCCCTTCGCTCTGTTTCCCAGCTATCTTTTGACCTGTATCCTGATCGGCGCACTGTCGTTCGCCTCCTGCGAAAAAGAATCGGCCCCCGTGATCGACAAGCCCATCGAACCAAACGAGCCCGTCGAGCAGGACGAGGTCCTCGACTTTGCCGCCGGACCGTTGCTCTTGGCCGAGCTGCTCGCCTCCGAAGAAACGCCTTTGATCGGCTACCTCGACTCCGCAGCAGGCGTCCTTTTTGCCGACCTGGAAAAGATCGACGTCTTGCGCCAGCAATATCAACCCCTGAAGGAAACGGAATCCGTCTGGGTCATTGAAAAGAACGGCCAACCGCAGGAGTTCTTCCTCGCGCCCCTGATGGAAGCCGATCCGGAGAAGCCCGTCGGCAAAGACGACGAGGTCACCCGCGAGAACGAGTACTGTAAGAAAATGACGCAGTGCTTCTACGGCCGCACTGCCAAGCAGTGGTATAAGTACACCGCTGAATCGATCACCGCCTGCGTCGTACGGAAAGACGAATACTGCACCGGGAGATACGAACGCCACGAGGTCGAGCTCCATTCCGAAGACGACTGCGTAACGCCGGAAGTAGACGAAGACGGCAAGATCGTCAAGGATACCATCGGTATTTTCGTCTGCACCCGCTGATCCCATGAACCCCGACTCCCGGGCAGTTTTTACCGATCGAAAGGGCATTTTTTCGAAAAAATGCCCTTTCTTCACGTTATGCAACTAACAACCCTCGACTGGTCGATCATCTTCGCGTTCTTCGCGGTATCCCTGGCTATCGGCCTGCTCGTGTCGCGCCGGGCCGGCAAGGATTTTTCTGAATTCTTCCTCTCCGGGCGCAACATGCCCTGGTGGCTGCTCGGCGTCTCGATGGTCGCCACCACCTTCTCGGCCGACACGCCGAACCTGGTCACCGATATCGTGCGCAAGAACGGCATCGCCGGCAACTGGGTGTGGTGGGCCTTCCTGCTAACGGGCATGCTCACCGTGTTCGTCTACGCCAAACTGTGGCGGCGCTCGGGCATCCAAACCGACCTCGAGTTCTACGAGCTGCGCTACAGCGGCAAGGAAGCGGCCTTCCTGCGCGGCTTCCGGGCGCTTTATCTGGGAGTGTTCTTCAACGTGTTCATCATGGCCACCGTCATCCTGGCCGCCTTCAAGATCGGCGGGGTGTTCGGGCTGGGCCGCCTGGAGATCATTATCGTCGTGTCCATCATCACCCTGATCTATACTTCCCTGGGCGGATTGCGGGGGGTGTTGCTCACCGACTTCTTTCAATTCCTGCTGGCCATGGCCGGCACGATCTGGGCCGCGATCGTGGTGCTTCGCCTGCCGGAGGTGGGCGGGTTGAAAAACCTGCTCGTCCACCCCAACGTCAGCGGCAAGCTCGATCTCCTGCCCGATTTCAACGATCCGAATATGCTCATCCCGCTGTTCATCATCCCGCTGGCGGTGCAGTGGTGGAGCGTTTGGTATCCCGGGGCCGAACCGGGCGGCGGCGGCTATATCGTGCAGCGCATGCTTTCGGCCAAGGACGAAAAGAACGCCGTGAGCGCTACGCTCTTCTTCAATATTGCCCACTACGCCCTGCGCCCCTGGCCGTGGATACTGATCGCCCTGGCTTCCCTGATCGTTTTTCCCGATCTGGCATCCCTGGGCGCCGCCTTTCCCGATCTCGATGCCGGCATCGTCAACGACGACCTGGCCTATCCCGCCATGATGCGCTATTTGCCGGCAGGGCTGCTCGGCCTGGTACTGGCCTCCTTGATGGCGGCCTTCATGTCGACCATTTCCACCCATCTCAACTGGGGCTCGTCGTATATCGTCAACGACTTCTACCGGCGTTTCATCAAGCCGCAGGCGTCGAATAAAGAACTGGTGGCCGTCGGGCGCCTGTCGACCGTCGTACTCATGGCCCTGTCGATCTTCATCGCCTGGGCGCTGATCCGCAACGCCCTGGAAGGCTTTCAGATCCTGCTGCAGATCGGCGCCGGCACCGGACTGATCTTCATTCTGCGCTGGTTCTGGTGGCGGATCAA
>JAGQXA010000676.1 GCA_020436865.1 Saprospiraceae bacterium
AAGGTACTTATGTTCGGCTCGAACAGTTACCTGGGTCTGACCAACCACCCCAAGCTGAAAGAGGCTGCGAAAAAAGCGATCGACAAATACGGTTCCGGCTGTGCAGGTTCGCGTTTCCTGAACGGCACGCTCGATCTGCACATCCAGTTGGAGGAAAAACTGGCCGAATACGTCGGCAAAGACGAAGCGATCGTTTTCAGCACGGGCTACCAGGTCAATTTGGGTGTACTTTCCTGCATTACCGGCCGAAACGACGTCATTATCAACGACGAATATAATCACGCCTCCATCATCGACGGTACGCGCCTGTCTTTTTCCAGGGTGCGCAAATTCCGTCATAACGATATGGAGTCGCTCGAGAAAACGCTACAGACCGCCAACGAGAACGGCCTGGCCGATCAGATCAAGCTGATCGTGGTCGACGGAGTGTTCAGCATGGAGGGCGACATCGCCAAGCTCGACGAGATCGCCGCGCTGGCCAAGAAATACGGCGCCAACATCATGGTCGACGAAGCCCATGCCCTCGGCGTAGTCGGGCATCAGGGGGCCGGCTCGGCTTCGCATTTCAATCTGACCGATCAGGTCGACCTGATCATGGGTACGTTCAGCAAGTCGCTGGCTTCGATCGGCGGGTTCATCGCCGCCGATAGCACGATCATCAACTACCTCAAGCACCATGCCCGCTCGCTGATTTTCAGCGCCAGTATCGCTCCCAGCAATGCCGCGAGCGTTATGGCCGCCATCGATCTGATCAAAGACGAGCCCGAGCGTCTGGAACGCTTGTGGGACAATACCCGCTTCGCACATGAACTGCTGCGTAGCCGCGGATTCGACATCGGTCAGTCCGAAACGCCAATCATTCCGATCTACGTGCGCGACGACCAGCGGACGTTCATGCTGACGCAAATGTTGCTCGACGAAGGGGTGTTCGTCAACCCGGTGATCTCGCCGGCAGTCGAACCGACTTCCTCCCTCATCCGCTTCTCGCTGATGGCTACCCATACCCAGGAGCAGATCGAACGGGCCGTCGACAAGATCGATCTGGTTAGCAAGAAACTGGGCATTCTCAACTTTCAAAATACGATGTGATCCCTATGGTGGATATCGTCGCCGTCAAAACCAAACAGCAAAAGCGGGCATTCATCGATTTTCCGCACGAGTTGTACCGGGATGACCCCAACTACGTGCCGGAACTCTATCTTTCGCAAAAAGAACTCCTGGACGAGCGCAAGAACCCGTTTTTCCAGCATTCTAAAGCGGATCTGTTCCTCGCCATGCGCCACGGCCAGGTGGTCGGGCGGATCGCCGCAATCCGCAACAACAACTATAATACCTATGCCGGCGACGAAGTCGGTTTCTTCGGTTTCTTTGACCTGATCGACGATTACGAAGTAGCTGAAGCCCTACTCGACCGGGTGAAAAGCTGGATCAAAGGGGAAGGCCTTTCGGCCATCTACGGGCCGGCTAATTTTACCACGAACGATACTGCCGGGGTACTCGTCGATGGCTTCGACCGGCCGCCGGTGGTCATGATGGCCTATAACAAACCCTACTATCCGCGATTTCTGGAAAAATACGGCTTTGTCAGCAAGATGAACCTGCTGGCTTATCTCATGACCGAAGATTCCGTGTCGCGCCGCACCCTGGAACTCTCCGGAAAACTCGAAGACCGGCTGCGAGCCAAAGGAGTATCCATCCGTCAGGTGAACCTCAAGAAATTCGATCAGGAAGTCGACCACATCCTGCACATCTACAAAGAAGCCTGGAAAGACAATTGGGGCTTTGTGCCTCCGACCGAAGCGGAATTCCGCCACCTGGCCACCGGCCTCAAAATGATCATCAATCCCGAATACGCCTTCATCGCCGAATCGGAAGGAGAAGCGGTCGCCTTCAGCCTGGCTATCCCGGATATCAACGTGATCCAGCGGACCATCTCCCGCGGACGCTTGTTTCCTTTCGGGATCTTCAAACTATTGCTGGGCAAGAACAAGATCAAACGCATCCGCATCATCACCCTGGGCGTACTGGAAAGCCATCGCCGCATGGGGGTCGAAGGGGTTTTCTACGCCAAGACGATCCAGGCCGGTCTGAAAAATGGCGTCACCGAAGCCGAAGCCTCCTGGATCCTGGAAACCAACGAAATGATGAACAAAGGGCTCCTCAGCCTGAATGCCGACCCCTACAAGCGCTATCGCATCTACGAGTTATCCCTGGCCTGATCTGATCCCCGAATCCCACATCTCATATCCCTCATCTCATTCCCCTATCCATGCCCAAGATACTCGTTACCGGAGCCAATGGATTCGTCGGAAGCTTTCTGGTCGAAGAATGCCTCCGTAGGGAAGGATTGGAGGTGTACGCCGGCATCCGCGCCACCAGCGATCGCAGCTACCTGCAGGATAACCGCATCCGCTTCTTCGAATTCGACCTGCAACAGGCCGGCAACATGGCCGATCAACTGGCCGAAGCGAAGTTCGACTATATCATCCACAATGCCGGAGTAACGGCCGTGGCCGAGCGCAGTGATTACTTTCGCGTCAATGCCGCTTACACCGAAGCATTCCTGCAGTCCCTCCGGGAAGCGGGGGCGCTTCCCCGTAAGTTCACCTACATGAGCAGCCTTGCCGCATTCGGTCCGGCCGACACCAAACCCGAACCGGTCGTTCGGCTCGATCATCAGCCGGCTCCTCTTACCGCTTATGGCGACAGCAAACTCGAAGCAGAGGGACACATCCGGCGACAAAGCGACCTCAACTACCTCATCTTCCGGCCAACAGCCGTCTACGGCCCACGCGACAAGGCAATCCTGACCTTCTTCCAACTGATCAACCGCGGATTCGAATTTTATATTGGCCGGCGCGAACAACTGTTGTCGTTCGTATATGTTAAAGATTTAGCGCGCAT
>JAGQXA010000677.1 GCA_020436865.1 Saprospiraceae bacterium
CATCGAGCAGTTCCCCTTTCGTCTCTTTCCCGTTGATCCACATGGAAAACTGCTGGACGTTCGCGCCTTCCGGCAATGGGTACATAAAGTACCCCTGTAACTGGTGGGAAGTCGGGTTGTAGAAATCCTGTTCGACGGTGGTCACGGCCACATCCTGATCGATCTCGACCTCCGCCTTATACGATTGCAGTTCCAGCTCGAAAAGGCCGGGTTGCGGACGAGGCATCGGCGGTTCGGGAATAATGAGGCGTTGAGCGCTCAGCGAGGTAATGGCCAGGAGCGCGAAGAGGGATAATAAGTATTTCACGGCAATGTGTTTTTGAGGAGGCAGGAGCTGATAGAGGTGAGAGGGGTTTCCACAAAAGGCACAAAAGGGAGGTATCAGACGCAATTTTGTGTTTCTATTGTGCCTTTTGTGGTGAAAGACAATCAGTTCTTTTCAAACTCAAACGCTTTGTTGGCGGCTTGTTCCCGGACAGCCTCGCGCAGCACTTTGTCGAGGGTGTTCTCTTCCCCTTCCATTTCGGCCAATTTGGCTTCCCGATATTCGTTGGCCTGGCGTTCCAGATCGAGGATCTCCTTACGGATCTTCTCCCGTTCGTTGGCCTTGGCTTCGACAAAGGCTTTTTGTTCCTCCTTTGTCATTTCTTTCATTTCGGCGGGCAGGGCGTCGTCTGACACATTTTCCAGGACCGCTTCATCCTCTTCCATGGCGTCGACGAGATCCCATTCGGCATTATTGTACTGCTTCTTGGCCTTGAAGGAAGCCCGCTGGGCGGCGTTGGAAGCGCCATAGGCTGCCGCATTGTCATCCTGCGTCTTTTGCATTTCCAGGCGTTCTTCGCCGAGCGAGCCATAGCCGATGTAGGTACCGTTGAGATCCTGGTTGAGTTTCAGGAGTTGGTCGTCGTAGGGGGTCGGCACATGCACGATCTCGCGATTCGGATCGATATTGAAGTACTTGCCATCGGCCAGATCAGCCCCTTCTTTCCAGGAAGTATTGACGCCTTCTTCGTAGTTGCCGCAAAAGATGGTATTGATGATGATACCCTCTGAAATGGCGGTCTTGCAGGAAGTGCGAAAATCGATCGCCCCCTGCGTGAAAGGCTCGTTACCTGCGATGGTGATGATCTTTAGGTCGCCGTTGTCGGCCGACCATTCCAGTTGTTCGGTGGCATCCTTGATGACCCAGCCACAGTATTCGGAGCCGCCATTGGTCTTGAGGCTGAACAGCTGCTCGGAAACGAGATCGAGGTCGGCCGTCAGCGCAACGACCTGCCGGATGTAGCCCTTTTCGCCGCTGAGGCCGTCATTGCCATATTCGTAGAGCGCGATCTCGATCTGCGGCGCCTGGCCGTCTTTCTTGGAGGTCGCCAGGTCGTTGACCATTTTCCAGAGCTGGGATTTGGCCTGTTCGATCAGGCCGTCCATACTATTCGAAGTGTCGAGGAGCAACGCCATTTGTATGTGTGGAGCTTCGGCGGCAGGAGGTGGCGTCGCATTCGGCTGAGGAAGAGAGGTCCATACAAAAAGCGAGAGGAAGGAAAGCAGCAACTTGGTCATGAATGTGTGGATTGAGGTTAGAAAATTGAGAGGGTTCCTGCGAAAGGACTTCCAAATGAAGATGAAGAAGTAGGTCTGATGGGCCAGGAAGCCTTTCGATTTAACAATTCTTTAACAAAGACAGGTGGGCGCCCGGGGATATCGATTTTTTTCCTTAGCATTGTCAAGCGATGGAAAAACTGAGCTTTCCCCTACTCTACTTCCAGTTGCGTGAGAATGCCGTGCTGGGCATTCTGGTCGGCGCAGGCCACCAGGTGGTCGACCGCGACCTGCGCCGGGTAAAGGCCACCCTGCAGGATTATTTGCAGAAGCAGTACAAAAAATTCGACGACTATCCCGACAGCGATCTGCAGGGCGCCCGCTTGAAGGTGGTTGATATTTCCGTGCGACCGACCTTCCATACCGAGCAGGGCGCTTTCCCGATGGCCCAGAGCGTCAAGGTGCCGATCCCGATTGTGTACGGCGAGAACTACGATGGCTTCTTCGAGTGCCATCTGCCCTTGCAAAACCAGCGCTTCTACTATTACAACAGCAAGCAGCTATTGCCGCTGGTGCGCAATTTCGCCACGACGATGCTGAACTCCTATACGCCGGAACGGCTGTTCCGGCTTAGCCGGCTACCCGAACCCAAACTCGACGAAGTACCCTTGAAAGTCAACTATTCGCGCGAGTTCCGCTGGCGGCTGAACGACTATGAACGTCCGCTGCGGTACCTCGAACGGCTGGCCGAGAAGTATCCGTACGTCAAAGCGCTGCGACGACAGATGTCGAACTACCCGGAGGCCGCCTGGGAAATGGAGGAGAAGGTCAACGAGGCGATCGAGAAACTGATCTTCCTGCGGGCCAATGTGCTGCTGGTCGGCCCGGCCGGTGTGGGGAAAAGCGCCGTACTCAAGGCCGCCATCCGCAAGATCCACAACCTGGCCCGCAAAGAAAAGCTGGAGTACTCCTTCTGGCGCATTCTGGCTC
>JAGQXA010000678.1 GCA_020436865.1 Saprospiraceae bacterium
CACCGCTTTATCCAAAACCAACGAAACCATGAGACCAGCCATTACCTTATATTTTGTGCTCTTCATCGGCTCGCTCTGGGCCTCCAACGGCAACCGGATCGAAGGGAAAGTGCTCGACGGCGCCACCCACAGCCCGCTGGCCGGGGCCACCGTCTTCCTGGAAGGCCCCGGTCTACAAGCCATCACCGACCAACTGGGCACATTCCGGTTTGATCGCTTGTCGCCCGGATCCTATCGTCTGACGGTCCGGTTCCTGGGCTATGCCGTAAACTCCCGGGAATTGAAGGTTCCGGAAAGCGAATCGACCACGCTGATCACCGTTCCGCTCGAACCCATTGGCATCGAGCTACCGGCCGTCGAAGTGAGCCCCTCGAACGACGGCCGTCTCCAAACCCTGGGGGCGATCGACCTGCACGCCCGTCCGGTACAGAGCGCCCAGGACCTGCTCGAGCTCGTTCCCGGCCTCTTCATCGCCCAGCACGCCGGCGGCGGCAAAGCCGAACAGATCTTTCTGCGCGGCTTCGACCTCGACCACGGCACCGACATCGCCATAAGCGTCGACGGCATGCCGGTCAATATGGTCTCGCACGCCCACGGACAGGGCTATGCCGACCTGCATTTCCTCATCCCGGAAACGCTCGAACGGATCGATTTTCAGAAAGGGGGCTACCAGTCGGAAGTAGGCAATCTGTCGACTGCCGGCAGCGTCGACTTTCACACGAAGCAAGCCCTCGATCAAAGTCTGGTCAAACTGGAGGCCGGGCAGTTCAACACTTTCCGCGGACTGGCCATGATCGACCTCCTACCGGCTTCCGGACGACACCGCGCCTATGCCGCCGCCGAGGGCCTGTTTACCGACGGATACTTCGAAAGTCCGCAGGATTTTCACCGCATCAACCTCTTCGGAAAATACCGCGCCCTGCTGTCCGAACGGCAGAGCCTCGAATCATCCCTGTCTTATTTTCAAAGCCGATGGAATGCTTCCGGACAGATCCCATACAGAGCCGTAACCGGGGGCGCCATCGGCCGTTTTGGGGCCATCGACGACACGGAAGGGGGCGAAACCTCTCGCGCCAACCTTCAGCTGCGTTTTCTGCAACAACTGAACAACGGCTGGTTGTGGACGAACCAGGGGTACTACACACACTACGAATTCGAGCTATACTCCAACTTCACCTTCTTTGCCAACGACCCCATCAACGGCGACCAGATCCGGCAACGCGAACGGCGCGAGTCGTTCGGCTACCACAGCTCGCTGCAGTCCGACTATCGCCTCGGCACGCTGGCGGCTTCGAGCAGATCCGGACTGCAATTGCGGTACGATCGCATCGACGAACTCGAGCTGTCGCATACCAAGGACCGCAGGATCACCCTCGATCCGCTGGCTCTGGGCGCCGTGCGCGAGCTCAACCTGGCCGGGTATGTCGACCAAGACCTGCAACTGACCTCCCGCCTGCATTTCTCGGGAGGCCTGCGGTTCGACCTCTTCCGCTTCCAATACGACGACGAACTGGAGCAATTGCCGGGCAAGGCCGTGACCAAAGGCATCGCCAGCCCGAAACTGAGCCTGGCTTACCGGCTTTCGCCGAAAACCTCACTCTACCTGCGCTCGGGAATGAGCTTTCACTCCAACGACTCGCGCGTGGTCGTGGCTCAAAAAGGCGAGCAGGTCCTGCCCCGCTCCTACGGGGCCGATCTGGGTATCCAGAGCAAGCTCACCCCCCGCTTGCTGATCGACCTGGCCGCCTGGTGGCTACGCCTCGAACAGGAGTTCGTCTATGTCGGCGACGAAGCCGTGGTCGAACCCAGCGGCCGGAGCGCGCGCAGCGGATTCGACCTGTCGGCCCGCTGGCAGTTGTGGGAATGGCTGTTTATCGACAGCGACCTC
>JAGQXA010000679.1 GCA_020436865.1 Saprospiraceae bacterium
CCTGACCCTTAGCGGACTGAGCCTCCTGACCAATGTAGATCCGCTGTCCAGCCTGATCAATGTCACCGGCAATTTGGAAGTGTCGGACAATCTGTTGCTGTCGGATTGCTGCGGACTATTCCCGCTTCTGGCCGGCGGTGGGGTAGGAGGAACGGTGACCATCGTCAACAACCCGGCCTTTTGTTCGAGCCAGGCCGAGATCATCGTGGCCTGCACCCCGCCGCTTTGGGAGGAAGCCGCCGAGCGGCAGCCGGCAAGCGGTGATCCTGCCGACAGGCTGTTGCTTTTTCCCAACCCGGCCCGCGACCACGTACAGTTCGCTCTTCCAATGGCTGAGGGGCCGGTGGAGGTCCGGCTAACCGATGCGCTGGGTCGAACGCATTGGCCGTCTTTTAGCGAAAGCGGAAACGTCGTCAGCCTCGATCTGCAGGGCTTGCCGGCGGGTTGGTACTGGTTGAGAGCGCAGGCCGGCACGCAAGGATGGCAGGCTGCCTTGATGGTAGAGTGATCGCTAACCTCAATCCGGGCGCCACCAGGCATTTTTCCCTTCCAGCCAATCGACGTAGTCGAGACTGCCCAGCCGGAAACGCACCGGCAGGGCAGTACTTTTTTCGAACTGCCATTCGATGCGGCAGAAAAAAGCGTCGGGTTGGGTCAGCGGCAGGACAAGCGACAGCAGGGGAGGCGTGTCGGTGGGAAGCGCTGATTGTGTGAAGGACGACCAGTTAGCCGGGGCCGGGGGCAACTGCAGGTCGGGCGCCGCGAAGACCGTACCCGGCCGGTAGGCCAGTCGAGGCTGCGCGGCAAGATCTGCCGGACAACAGAAGCTCAGTCCGCAGGCCAGCAGGCAGGCGATGAGTTTAACTCTTGGATGGTTTCTTGCTTCCTGCATACAATTCAAACTGGAGGTAGCGGCATTCCAGGGCTCCGTTAAATAACGTCAATTTTTTGCCGGGGCGCAAGCCGATGGCCTGCAGCGCCTCGAAGTTCGACGAAATGATCCAGGCCGAATAGCCGGCATACCGGTGTTTGAAGGTGGCGCCGATTTCCCGGTAAAAGCCCTGAATATCCTTGATGCCGAGACGTTCGTCGTAGGGCGGGTTCATCACGAGCAAGCCCCCGTCGAAGGGAGGCTGTTGGCGGAAAAAATCGGCCCTGTCCAGTTGCACCTCGGCGCCGAAGCCGCAGCGGCGCAGGTTCTGAGCGGCGCTGCGCAAGGCCCGGCCGTCGCGGTCGGCGCCGCGGATCGGCTGGCGAAGCGGATGCACCCGTTCGCGCGCTTCGCCGACCAGGCGATCCCACAGACCGGCTTCGAAATCGGGCCAGCGTTGGAAGCCGAAATTCAGATTTCCCAGTTGGGGGGCGGAGGAAGATGCCATCAAGGCCGCTTCGGTCAGGATGGTTCCCGAGCCGCACATCGGATCGAACAAAGGGCGATCGTCGGGATAGCCCGCTTCCATCAACATGCCGGCGGCCAGCACTTCGTTGATCGGGGCGGCCACCTGGGAGGCCCGGTAGCCCCGCTTGTGCAACGAGCGCCCGGAACTGTCGAGCGACAAGGTGCAAACCCGGTCGCGCACATGCACGTTGATGCGCAGGTCGGGCCAGTCGGTATCCACATTGGGCCGTCGGCCGAGGCGGTCGCGAAAGCGGTCGACGATCGCGTCTTTCGTGCGCAGGGCCAGGAATTTGGAGTGGCGGAACAATTCGGAATTGGAAACGGCATCGACGGCCAGGGTGCCGTCGACATGGAGGTATTGCTCCCACGGGAAATCGTAGACCGCCTGGTAGAAGTCGCTTTCCTGCGGGCATTCGAACTCGGCCAGGGGCGTGAGGATGCGCAGGGCCGTACGCAGTTCGAGGTTGGAGCGGTAGAGCAGTTCGGTATCGCCTTCGGCGAGCACGGCCCGTTTGAGCACGACGATCTCTTTGGCGCCAAGCGCTTCCCATTCGGCGGCGAGCGCGGGTTCTAAGCCAAAGAAAGTTTTTGCGAGGAGTTTCAAAATGCGATGGGAGCTTAGGTGAAGGGTGTTGGGCTTATCTCTATTGCATGGCACATTTGCCGGCGAAGAAGAAAACGGCCAGCCAGGCCATGCCTTTCAGGAAGAAGAACAGAAATCCGGCAATGCCGAGCTTCTTCAACCACGCTTTCCATTTTGAAACCCCGGTATTTTCCGGATAATCCATACGACCAGGTTTGACAATTCAACAAAAGCAACAACTGAAGCCGGCGCTTGTTCGGGGGCGGCCGGCCGATCAGGTTTGGATTACGCCCACATTGAACCGTTCGACCGGCGCATTACTGGCAGCCTGGATGCCCGTGGAGATGACCCGGCGCGTTTCGGCGGGGTCGATGATGGCGTCGACCCATAGTCGCGCCGCGGCGTAATACGGCTCGGTTTGGTGGTCGTAGCGCTCCTTGATGTCTTGCAACAGATTCTTCTCCTCTTCCGGATCGATCTCTTTTCCCTTGGCTTTCAGGGAGGAAACCTGGATCTGCAGCAGCACCTTGGCCGCCTGTTCTCCGCCCATGACGGCGATCTTGGCGGTGGGCCAGGCCACGATCAGGCGTGGGTCGTAGGCTTTTCCGCACATGGCGTAATTGCCGGCTCCGTACGAATTGCCCATGATCACGGTAAATTTGGGCACGGTGGAATTTGACACTGCGTTGACCATTTTAGCGCCGTCTTTGATGATGCCGCCGTGTTCGGAGCGGGTGCCGACCATGAAGCCGGTCACATCGTGCAGGAAGACCAGCGGGATCTTCTTCTGGTTGCAGTTGAGGATGAAGCGGGTGGCCTTGTCGGCCGAATCGGAATAGATCACGCCGCCGAACTGCATCTCGCCTTGCCGGGTGCGCACCACTTCGCGGTTATTGGCCACGATGCCCACCGACCAGCCGTCGATGCGGGCATAGGCGCAGACGATGGTCTTTCCGTAGTCTTTCTTGTATTCGGTGAGCTTGCTGTCGTCGACCAGGCACTTGAGGACCTCCAGCGTTTGGTAGGGCTTGGCGGGGTTATCGGGAAACAGGCCGTACAGTTCGGCGATGTCCTTCTTGGGCGGTTTCGACTCCGCCCGGTCGAAGCCGGCCGTTTCGAAATGCCCGAGCTTGTCGACCAGTTCGCGGATGGTGTCGAGGCATTCGGGATCGTCTTTCATCTTGTAATCGGTGACCCCGGAGATCTCCGATTGCGTGCTGGCGCCGCCCAGCGTCTCTTTGTCGACCTGTTCGCCGATCGCGGCCTTGACCAGATAGGGGCCGGCCAGGAAGATGGAACCGGTGCCTTCGACGATGAGGGCTTCGTCGGACATGATCGGCAGATAGGCGCCTCCTGCCACGCAGCTGCCCATGATGGCGGCGATCTGCGGGATGCCCAGGCTGGAGAGGCGAGCGTTGTTGCGAAAGATCCGGCCGAAGTGTTCCTTGTCGGGAAAGATCTCGTCTTGCATCGGGAGGTAGACCCCGGCGCTGTCGACCAGATAAATGATGGGCAGGCGATTCTCCAGGGCGATCTCCTGGGCGCGCAGGTTCTTCTTGCCGGTGATGGGGAACCAGGCCCCCGCCTTGACCGTGGCGTCGTTGGCCACGATGACGCACTGGCGGCCGCACACGAGGCCGATCCCGGCCACCACGCCGCCGGCCGGGCATCCGCCATGGTCGCGGTACATTTCAAAGCCTGCAAAAGCGCCGATCTCGAGGAAATAGCTGTCGTCGTCGGTCAGGTAGTCGATCCGCTCCCGGGCCGACATCTTCCCCTGGCTGTGCAACTTTTCGATCTTTTTCTGTCCGCCGCCCAGCTTGATCTTCTCCAGCCGGTGGTTCATGCGGCTGATCAGGGTCTTGAGGGCGTCTTCATTCTTACTTTTCTCGAGGTCGATCTTAGACATTGATTTCGGTTTCGCGCATTGGAGGGTGCAAGGTACGAATTGAAGCGGGGAAGTCGCTTATTTGTAAAAGACGTAGGCGTATTCCCCTTCGAATTTCTCGTAAATCCCGTCGAGGGTCACTTCTCCGCGTGCGTCGTACAGTTCGCTGACGACCTCTTCGACGGAATTGACGCGCTGGCCGTTCACGCGGGTGATGATGAAACCGGGGTCCATTTGCGTGCCTTCGATGGCGCTGTTGCGGTAGATGCTGGTCACATAGATGCCGTCGAGGCCGATCCGCTTGATCTCGTCGCGCGTGAGGTTGCGCAATTCGAAGCCTAGTTCGGTCAGCACCCGGTCTTTCGACTGAGCGGTATGCAGGGCCGTCGAGTTGTACTCGTTGCGCAGGGTGACGTGTGTGGAATAGCGCTCGCCTTCGCGCATGTACTCGACCTTGAGCGAATTGCCCGGTCGGTAGCGCGCAATGATCTCCTGCAGTTCCGGTACGCTGCGGATGCCGATCCCGTTGATCCCCACGATCACGTCGCCGCGTTGGATGCCCGCTTCGTCGGCGCCGCTGCCCGGCGTTACCCGGGTGATGTAAACACCTTCGGCCTTTTCCAGGCCCAATTGCTCGGCCTGCCGGATGCTGAGTTCACCGATCCCGACGCCGAGGATGCCGCGTTGTACGAAGCCGAAATCCCGCAGATCGCGGATCACCTTGCCGACCAGATTGGAGGGCACGGCAAAGGAGTAGCCCTCGTAGCGCCCCGAGTGGGTAATGATGGCAGTGTTGATCCCCACCAGATCGCCGTTGGTGTTGACCAGGGCGCCGCCGCTATTGCCGGGGTTGACGGCCGCGTCGGTCTGGATAAAGGACTCGATACTGTATTCTCCCTTCAGAATGTCGATATTGCGGCCTTTGGCGCTGACGATCCCCGCCGTGACGGTCGATTCCAGATTAAAGGGGTTGCCGACGGCCAGCACCCATTCGCCGACCTGCAGCGAGTCGGAATTGCCGAAGGTGATAAAAGGCAGTTCGTCGGCCTCGATCTTCAGCAGGGCCAGATCGGTAGAAGGGTCGACGCCGATCAGGCGCGCTTCGTATTCGCGCTTGTCGTGGAGGGTCACCTCGTATTCGTTGCCGTCTTCGATCACGTGGTTGTTGGTCACGATGAATCCATCGGCCGACACGATCACGCCCGAACCCGAAGAGGCATTGAATTCGGAAGTGCCCCAAACGTCGAGCCAGCGCTTCTCGGTCGCCTTGATATTCACCACAGCCGGCGTTGCCCGCCTGGCGGAGACGGTGAAGTTCGTCGGCGCCGCCGTGAGGTAATGCTCGGCGCCGCCTGCCGACCCGCTTCCCTCCCGGTTGACCGGCAGGGTGTTTTCCGCTTCGTAATGGGTATACATGACGGGGGTGAACGGCTCCTGAACCTGCCGAAGCGGATCGTGCTCGATCATCCGGTACACCGCCACGGCCGCGATCGCGCTCAAAAAGGAACTCAGGATAAGGGGGCCGAATTTTTTCATAGCCTTCTTGTTAGGTAAAACAGTCAGTCGATTTCAGGCAAACGTGCAAGTTGGGATTACCCGAGCATAAATTTAATAATCTGCCAAAAACAAAATGGTTTGTCACGGCCGTTTCTTTTGCAAGAAATCTTGCCGGAATGGCCGCGCATCGCATTTTTTGTCGGAATTTTGAGCTCAGGTCCTCCCGACGGCTCCATTTAAACGGGCAGGCGAGGGGATTTGTTATTGGATGTTGGATACTGGATACTGGATGCTGGAAATATGAAAGAAGACAAACAAGAAGCGCGCGATCCGTTCGACGGCGATTACATCGGCAATATCTGGGGTTGGAAGTTTTCCTTCATCGGCCTGGGGATGATCCTGTTCTTCGTGCTGCTGATGTGGTATCGCTATGCGACCCTCGATCCGGACCGGCCGGGAACGAGTCCGATGGAAGAAGTTCGTGCCGATTCCTTGAATGCGGAAGGGCTTGCTCCGGTCGAATAGAAAAACACCCCCATTATGGAGATTCCCTTTGTCAAATATCACGGCGCCGGCAATGATTTCATCTTGTTGGACCAGCGGGAGCGCCATTTCCTCTCCCGGCGCGACGAAGCTGTCGTCGCGGCCATGTGTCGCAGGCATTTCGGGATCGGAGCCGACGGTCTCATCCTGCTGGAGAACGATCCGGAAGTCGATTTTGCGATGGTCTACTTCAATGCCGATGGGCGGGAGGGCTCGATGTGCGGAAACGGGGGGCGTTGCCTGGTGGCATTCGCTCACGCGTTGGGCATCGTGCAGGAGCGGTGCCGCTTCCGGGCGGTCGACGGCTGGCACGAGGCCCGGGTACGCCCCGACGGCTGGATCGAGTTGCGGATGAACGATGTAGGCGAGGTAGAACGGCAGGCCGACCACTTTTTCCTCGACACCGGCTCCCCTCATTATGTGCGATTTGTCGGCGATCTCGCTGCGCTCGACGTGGGGGCGGAAGGCCGGTCGGTCCGGTACAACGATCGCTTTCGCGCGGAGGGAACCAACGTCAACTTCGTGCAGACGTTGGAAAGAGGCATTGCCGTTCGCACCTACGAACGGGGCGTCGAAGCCGAAACGCTGTCGTGCGGAACCGGCGTGACGGCCTGTGCCATCGCGGCCTATCTTTCCGATCCTTCCGAAAAAGAGGAGGTGATCGTGCCCATCCGCGCCGAAGGCGGCCGTTTGGAGGTGCGCTTTCGCCCTTCCGGCGGAAGGTTTACAGACATCTGGCTCTGCGGTCCGGCGCAACGCGTGTTCGACGGGCGGTGGCCGGTTGGCTGATCAGGGCAGGCGGAAATCTTCCTTTTTCGACCAAACGCGGATGTGATTGAAGAGATCGAGATCGAAACTCAATCCGAAGACCGGTCCGACCCGAAATGCCGCGTCGGCAGCCGGATTGCCGTCGGGCACATATTCGTACACGGTGGCGCCCAGGTCGATCGAAAACTGCCGCGTCAGGTCGAATCCAAGTCCCAGGAGCGGATAGAAGCCGATCGAGCGATTGAAGGAGGTGTTCTGGTAGGTGAGTTTTCCATTGAACGAAAATCCGAACAATAGCGACAGTCGATTCACCACCGGCCTACCTTCCAGGTAAGGCCTCGGCAGGCGTTTGTCGACCGGCAGTAAGTACAGCTTGGCGGCGGCATAGCCGAAGCCGTCGTAATCCCAGCTCCCGATCTCCGGAGAGCTGAGCCCGACAAGCCCGCCGCCCACAGCCGTGCCGATGGGCACGGCGGCCCAGTGGGTCGGTTCGACGAGTACGGCCATCGGCAGGAGGAAGCGGGCCTGGCCGTCGAGCAGATATTGCTCCGTAGCGCTCAACAAGGAATTGAGCAAGGCCGGATGCTGGTCGAGGCGATCCTGGGCATTTTGGCGTTGGTGGCGGAAGGTAGCCAGGGTTTCGCTGACATCTTCGAATTCGTCCGAATCGGGCGAAAGCGATTGCAGCTTCTGATCCACATTGGCGATCTGCTGGTCGAGGCCGTCGATCAGCTCGAAATTGCGGCTGTATTCGACAAGTTGCCGCAGGAGTTCGGCAAAAACCTCTTCCGGGAGCACCCATTCGTAGGGCGGACTTTGGCCGACCTCGGGGATAGGGCCGAAGGCAGCGCTTAGCGAGCGGTCGAGAAGCAGTTGCAGGGTGTCGGCCTCGATCCGGCGGTCGCGGAAAAACACCGTGGCGACCTGTTGCCGGGCCACCTCCAGCACTGTTCGCACTTGCTCGGGGGCCAGTTGGATGCTGGTTTCGCCGAAGGCCGAGACCTCCAGCAGGCACTCGGCCGCCAAAGGGAGAGGCCGGTCGACATACAAGCGGAAGTGGAGGCTGTCTTCGCCGGTTTGGGCCGTCCAGCGCGTCGTATAGAACGGTCGGGCGGCCATGATCGACTCCCGGTTGCCGGGCGGGAGCTCTTTCAAACGGGGCTTGGCCAGCCAGGGTCGACGGCCCGTGTCCCAGATCCGCAGTTGGATGGTCTGCGCCAGATCGCCGTCGGAAAGGCGGGCGCTGCCCTCGATCGCGAAAGATCTGCCATAGGGCAAAGCGCCGATCAACTCTCCCTGAACGAGGGGGAGCGTGGGGTAGGAGGGGGTCTGCCCCTCAAGGAACAGAAGGAAATGGAACAGGAGGGCGATCACGCCGGTAAGTCGCAGGTACAGCTTCATGGGAGAACCGGTTTGGGAGTAAGGTAACGTGGGGCCAATGTAGAGAAAAAACCGGCGGCAAACCAGCCGATCAGGCAAAGTCTTCGTCGTCTCCCAGACCCATTTTGGCAGCGGCCAGTTCGCTGTAGGCGTGTTCGTCCTTCGCTTGCTTCGCAATGTCCATGCCGCGTCGATAGGTGTGAAAGGCCTCCTGAAAGCGCTTCTGGCGCTCGTACCATTTGCCGAGGTGGTAGTATAGCCCGACGTAGGCGGGATCCTTCTCCATTATTTCCCGGTAATAACGGAAAGCCTGCTCCTCTTCGCCCAGGCCTTCGTACTCCTTGGCAACGGCAAAGAGCAGAAAGGAGTCGCCCGGACTGGCCTCGAGAAACGCGATCAATTGTTGTAATCTGGACATGCTGTTGATTGGGTTATTGGTTAATTGGTTAATTGGGTTATTGGTTAATTGGGTTATTGGGGTATTGGGGTAAGCACGTAGGTCCGAAGGGCATTCGGACGAGCAAGATCCTCGGACCCTTGCCCCCAGCGAAGCCCCCCTCTCCCCCTCTGTATCCTTTGTATCCTTTGTACCCTTTGTATCCTTTGTATCCTTTTTTTCTTATTCTTTCATCGACAGATTGATCCTCTTGCGCGGCAGGTCGACCTCGAGCACGCGCACTTGCACTTGTTGCTGGAGCGAAACCACATCGGCCGGGTTCTTGACGAAGCGGTCGGCTAGCTGGGAGATGTGCACGAGTCCGTCCTGTTTGACG
>JAGQXA010000680.1 GCA_020436865.1 Saprospiraceae bacterium
CGGTCAGCAAACTGATCCGCTCGGTGGCGGCAGGTGGGAGCTCCGCCAGCAAATCTTCGTAAAAGCTCAATTCGATCGAGGGAGCGCCGGCTATGGCGAAGTGATGGTCGGGAAAGGAGGGCACGATCTTCAGCATGCCCTTGAGCATGCGGGCGATTTCCTGCCTTCGGCTGCCGGGCAATAAAGCGATGAGTGGTTTGTTTGGAAGATCGTTTTGGCGATGAAAGTCCGGGGAGGCTGCAAAGTTCTCTACGACGTCGAGCAGCGGGTGTCCGACGAAGTCGACCCGATAATCGTACTGCCGGTAGAATTCCTGTTCGAAGGGAAGGATGACGAACAGGCGTTCCACATATTTCTTGATCTGGTGTACGCGACTGGAATGCCAGGCCCACAGCTGGGGTGAAATATAGTAGAACACCCGCAGGCCGTTCTGATATGCCCACCGCGCCATGCGCAGGTTGAAGCCCGGGTAGTCGATGAGGATCAGCACATCAGGGCGATATTCCTGCAGATCTGTCTTGCAGAAGCGAAAATTGCGCAGGATCACCGGTAGGTTGCGCGCCACTTCGAGGAAGCCCATAAAGGCCAGGTCGCGATAGTGTTTCACCACCTTTCCGCCGGCCTGTTGCATCAGATCGCCGCCCCAGCAGCGAAACTGCGCATCGGCGTCTTCCGCCTTCAGGGCCTGGATCAGATGAGCGCCGTGCAGATCGCCGGAGGCTTCGCCGGCAAGGAGGTAATACCGCATGGGTTAAAAGATGGTGTCCCAGAACAATACGATCCAGACCACGACGTACAGGGCCGTCGGTACGACGATGCCGCGCATCGTTTCGGTGTATCGTTTCTTTTGGTAGTGGTTGAGAGCCAGCGCGTTCAGAGCGATGGCCACGATCGCCGAGGTGCGTTCCCGGAAAAGAGGTCGGAATCCCTCCGAACTCATCAGGTTGAACGACTCCAGCGCGGAGAACAATCCGTACAGCACCAGAAAACCGACGATCGGCAGGGCGATGCCGATGAGCAAACCGGTGGGCAGAGCATTTCGATCGAACATATCAGGATTTTTCAGTGATGGCGCTGGTTTCCAGGGCTTTCAAGTGGGGCAGGGCGGCGTAGTGCGTAAGATCGTGTCCGGAGGGTACGATCGAAACGTACCCGTTTTGCAGCGCCCAAATATCGGTGTCCTCGGCTTGGTCTTCGTTGATAAACTCGCCGGTGAGCCAGTAGTATTTCTGGCCCCGGGGATCGGTTGCTTCCACGAAATTCTCGCGCCAGCGGGCATCGGCTTGCCGGCACAGGCGGATGCCCCGGATCTCGGGCAACGGCAGATTCGGAAAATTGACGTTGAGCAACTGACAACCTTGCGGCAGGCCGTGCTCCAACACATATTCCATGATCTGCCGCGCATATTCGCGGGCAGCCTGGAAATCGGCGTCCCAGGAATAATCGAGCAAAGAAAACCCGATCGAGTCGATCCCTTCCAGGGAGGCTTCCATCGCGGCCGACATGGTGCCCGAATAGATGATGTTGATCGAGGCGTTCGATCCGTGGTTGATGCCCGATACGCAAAGGTCCACTTCCCGGCCTTTCAGCACGACGTGCTTGGCCAACTTGACGCAATCGACCGGGGTACCCGAGCATTCGTACGCGATGTCGACCCCTTCGAACAGATCTACCTGATGGAGCCGCAGCGGATCGGAGATCGTAATAGCGTGCCCCTGCCCGGATTGCGGGGAATCGGGCGCCACGACAACGACATCGCCGATCGCTTTGGCGGCTTCCACGAGCGCCCGGATGCCGGGCGCCGCTACGCCGTCGTCGTTCGTCACCAGAATGAGAGGTTTCTTCATGATCTTTGTATACTCAAGCGAAAGTTGTTTGGGAATTCTTAAGATGACCTATCGGCATTCGCTTGTGTACATGCCGATTGAGAAGTGGCTCTAGGGATTTCCCAAACCACTTTGGTGTCGGTATAGAATTAACGCAGTAGCGGCGTAAAGTTACAGCGCTCCGGTTTCCCCTTCAACAAATCTACCGGATTTGCCGGCGAAAAAACGCCCCTGCCTCCCAAGTGATCGGATCAGTCTAGTGATCGGATGACTTAATTACAAAATGGGCGCGTGGTGGCCAACGACAGTTTTCGCGTTTTTTGGACATGCATTTCCCCCCTCTTTCTTACTGTGCTTCGTTTTTACTGCTGATTACCAAGCTATTCGGTTGATCGGGCCTTGACGGTAACGACAAAAGCCCTTTCACAAATGTATCGACCATCGGGCTTCGATCCTGTAGACTGTTTCCACCACATTGCTTATCTTGGCCGGCGATAATTTTACCGGATTGGACTATCAGGAGATCATAAAAGAACTTCGCGCCGGCCGCTTCCGCCCCTTGTACTTCTTGCATGGCCCGGAAGCCTATTTCATCGACGCCGTTTCCGATTACGTGGAGCGACATGCGCTGGAGGAAGCTGAGAAGGCCTTCAACCAAACCATTCTCTATGGCAAGGAGGTTGATTTCAAAGCGGTGATCGATGCCGCCCGGCGCTACCCGATGATGGCCCAACGCCAGGTCGTGCTCCTGAAGGAGGCCCAGGAGATGCAAA
>JAGQXA010000681.1 GCA_020436865.1 Saprospiraceae bacterium
AATATCGATATCGCGCATAAAGCGATCGACCGATTCCGGATCGGTACCGTCGCAGAAGGAGCGCACATGGCGGTTGCCGTCGATCAGGATGAGGCGGCCGCTATGGTCGAAGCCTCCCGGGGCGTCGGGGTTCTCGATGGCGATGCTGAAGTAGTCGTCGGCGATCTCGTAGATGGCGTCTTTGTCGCCCGTGAGAAAATGCCATTTGTCGGTAGAGACGCCCAGATTCGATGCGTACTGATGCAGGCGTCCGACCGTATCGCGCTTCGGGTCGATGGTATGGGCGACGAGGAAGATGCGGTCATCGTCCTTGTAGCGCTCATAGATGCGCATCATCTGGCGGGTGACCGTCGGGCAAATGGTGGGGCAGGAGATGAAGAAGAAATCGACCACATAGGCCTTGCCGGCAAAGGTATTGTTGGTGATCAGTTGGCTGTCCTGATCCACGAACGCAAAATCGGGGATCTGGTGATAGACCGTATCGCCGTCGACGATATCGCGCTCTCCGAGGATCGGCAGGACATTGGATCCGGAGGGGAAATGGCAGGCGGCAAAGCCCAGTAGCAACAGAAAGAACAAGGAGATACGGTAGAAATTCATAAGTAATCGATTATACTCGTCATTTTACGGCAGCCAGCCATTCTTCGGCCTGGCCCATACTGGTAGCAAACTGTTGTTCGACGGCGCCGATGCGTTGTTCTTCCTCCTGCAAGTAGGCCAGGATGCCCTCATGATCGAGCTTCCGTTGCAGCACTTCCAATTGCTTGAACTCGTACATCCACTCCATCATTCCCTCGTCGGCTTCTTCCAGGGCGGCGATGATCGCTTCGCCTTGTTGCCGGCTGGCCTCGTCCAGATCGGGCTGTTGTTCCAATTGCCCGGCCACTTCCCGTTTGAGCCGGTTCAGTTCGCCCATGAGCGGCATGACCTTGTCGTGGAGTTTCATGACGTCGTCCCAACGCGCCGACTCGACAGCCTGGAGGTCTGTCGGAGCTTTCTCTTCGGTGGACCCATGAGAGGTATTCTGCCCACAGGCCAGCAAACTCAGCAATAGCGGAAAGATAAACAGGCGGATCATATTCAAAACGTATTTGCGGTAAAAATGATTGCCGCAAAGGTAGGAACTTCCGGTGGATATGTAGGTGAGGAAGATCACCTTCGGCGGCCCGGCGGAGAGAAGGGACGCGTGGGCGAAGGCGGCGGTCTTATTGGGAGGTAGTAGAAAGGTCTTCTTCCGGCCGGATGAAGACCTTTCTGCGTTGCGATTTTTTCTCAGCTTGCTGGCGCTTTTGGTCGAGGCGCTTTGCATGGGCGCTGCGCGGCGTCCGGGTGGCGCGCCGCTTTTTTTCCGGGCGAAAGGCCTGGGACAGCAGGTCGTGGAACTTCAGCAGGGCCGCCTGGCGGTTTTGCCACTGTGAGCGGAACTCCTGGCTGCCGACCGTCAGGATGCCTTCCTGGCTCAGCCGGTTGCCCCACTTTTCGCGAAGGAGCTCTTTTTGCTCTTCGCTGAGAAGTTGTGAAGCTTCGAGGTCGAACAAAAGTTCGGCCCGTGTAGCCACTTTGTTGACGTGCTGCCCCCCCTTGCCCTGGCTCCGCGAAAAGCGGAACTGCACTTCCTGGTCCAAGAGGGTTACATCGAACATGATCGTTGTTTTTGTGGGAGAAAAAACTCCCGTTCATTGATTCGATTGGCAAACGTTGGATTCTCGTCAAAAAGTTCCGGAAGTCGGCAGAAGGGCGGTAAATTGACAACCAAAGGGATGGGCGGTTGTTACACTTTTACAATTTTCAATAAAATTTGAAAAGGCTTTTCCGTTGAGCGAAAATTCCCCTGGTATGGATCAAAAACGGGCGATAGTTTGGTTTCGGCAAGACCTGCGGGTGCACGA
>JAGQXA010000113.1 GCA_020436865.1 Saprospiraceae bacterium
AGGAAATTCTGGAAATCGGCGGCCAGGAAGCCGCTGTCGTCGGTCAGCACGATGAGGGGAATGTGCGTCCAATCGTAGGGCAACACCGCCCGGGCAAAACGGTGGCAGTCGTCGTAGCTCTCTTCGCCCTTGAAAGCGGGGGCCTCGACCGCCAGAATGCCCGGTTGCACGAAGCGGGGCTCCCGGAAACCATTGGGCAGTTGGAGGTGGGGCGGAAGTTCGGACCTCAGCTCGCGCAACTTCGGTCCGCAGCACGCGATCACCACCTTGGAGCCGGCGTTCCAGCCGCTGCCCGAGTAGTCGAGCGTATCGATGGTGGTTTTGGTTTGGAAATGCAGGTCGCGCCGCCAATCGACCCGTTCCAGGACATGCCGGAAAAAAAAGGGGATGTCGTGGGTGTTCAGCTGCGGATCGTCGCCGGCGGCGGCGATGACGAGAAACTTCGCCAGCGAGGTTTGTCCCTTGCCCAGCAGGTGATTGGCCTGGGTGAGGATCTCCTCGGGTTTGCGTTCGCGGAACGGCATGTAGCGCTCGCTGCCGATCGCCAACAGCAACGGATGCACGCCGGCGGCGTCGACGGCATTGATCTCCTGCACGCCGGGAAATTCCTGGGCGGTCAGCGGCTCGACGAGCTGGTGGATGAGGTAGCCGAAAGAGCTGTCTTCCTGCGGGGGGCGCCCTACGACTGTGAAGTGCCAGATGGCGTCTTTGCGGTGGTAGACCTTATCGACCTCCATCACCGGGAACTCGTGGGCGAGGCTGTAGTAGCCGAGGTGGTCGCCGAAAGGGCCTTCCATCTTCTTCTCTCCCTTGCGGATCGTGCCCGTGATGACGAAGTCGGCATCGGCCGATAGCAGGAACGCGCGATCCCAGCCGTAGCGGAAGCGCCGGCCGGCCAGCATGCCCGCGAAGGTCAGCTCGGAAAGTCCTTCCGGCAGCGGCATGATGGCCGCGAAGGCGTGCGCCGGCGGACCGCCGACGAAGATGGAGGCCCGGAAAGGTTCGTCGCTGGCATTGTATAAGGTATGATGCACCCCGATGCCTCGATGCAGTTGGTAGTGCAACCCGATCTCTCGCCCGGCTTCGTAGTCGTTGCCCGACAGTTGGATGCGATACATGCCGAGGTTCGACTGCATGATCTGCGTGCTGCCCGGAGGTAGGGTACAGACCTGGGGCAGGGTGATGAAGGCGCCGCCGTCCATCGGCCAGGATTTGATCTGCGGCAACTGGTCGATCGTCGTTTCGCCGTATTGCACCGGCAGTCCGAACCACTGGCGGCGCGGCAGGGCCGACAAGGCGGTGAAAGGGGACGACCAGTAGCGGAACGGCCGCCGCAGGAAGTTGGTCGGATCGACCTTCAGTTCGATGACCCTGCGCACTCGGTCCAAGGTGCGGTGAAAGAGGAATTCGGTGCGTTCGAAAGTTCCGTAGAGATTGCTTACGGCCGGAAAGGGGCTGCCCTTTACCCGTTCGAAGAGAAGGGCCGGGCCCTGCGCGTCGAACACCCGGCGGTGTACTTCGGC
>JAGQXA010000114.1 GCA_020436865.1 Saprospiraceae bacterium
CTTATCGACTCGATCCCGAAACCCTGGAAACGCTAAATGGCGAAGTCGACTTCGGAGTGCATTTCGAAAATGCCCGTACGCTCTTTGCCGCTCACAACAAGGTCGACGGGCAAACCGGCGAGTGGGTGCAGTTCGGACTGGAAAACGGTCCAAAGGCCAATATCCAACTCAGCATCTTCGAGGCCTCCGGGCAATTGAAGAGACAGCGGCGATATGAGTTGTCGCTCGGCACCTATATGCACGACTTCTTCGTCAGTGAAAATCACATCGTCTTCAATCTGCAGCCCGCCGTGATGAATCCCCTGTCGTTTGTACTGGGGATGGACAGCTATGTCGATAGCCTCCGCTGGAAACATAAACAGGGGAGCACCTTCCTGGTGGTTCACAAGAGCCTTCAGGGAGAGCCGCTTTACCTCGGCACGGAAGCGACCTGGATGTGGCACAGCGTCAATGCCTTTGAAAGGGGAGGGGAGATATTCTGCTACTTCTGCGGCTACGACGAGCCCGACCATTTCCTGGGCGACCATGCGCAGACGTTCGCGATCATGCGTCCCAATGCAGATCCCGCAGATGCCGGCATCGCGATCAGCGCCGGTTCCATCCGTCTGGTGCGCATCGATCCGAAAAAAGGGAAGATCCGACAGGAGATCCTCAACCACGATCTCGACCGCACCTATGAATTTCCGGTGATCAACGAGCAATTCACTTCGCATCCGAACAGCTATTGCTATTTGGCCAGCGGAGACCGCATGGGCGCCTTTCATCATGCGATCAACCGCGTTCATCTCGAAAGCGGGAAGACGGAGACCTACGACTTTGGCGAAGGGCTCTACTGCGGCGAACCGATCTTCGTACCTCGTCCGGGCCATCGCTACAGCTCCAGTCTCGTGCAGGAGCCCGGCTGGTTGATGACTCTCGCGTTCGACCGGGCTGCCGACAAAAGCTTCCTGGCCATTCTGAATGCCGAGGCCCTGGCCGACGGCCCGGTGGCAAAAATACACCTCGACCATCATTCGCCGATGAGCTTTCACGGTACCTGGCATGGGGCTTGAATTCGGTGCTTCCGATATCGGTGCGGTAGCTTTGGTAGTGGCCTTTGACCATGCAAAAAAAGAGCCGGACCGAAGGTCTCGGTCCGGCGCCGCAGCTCAGGCATAGAGATAAAGCCTATTTCTTGGTCTTCTTGCGGATTTGCGTCAGGCGCTTCTTGAAACTGTTGAAATGCGCTTTCGTCGACTCGTGATCCTGTAGTTGCCGGATGGCTTTTTCGGCGGTCAGTTCGGCCGTTTTCCAATCGCCGAGCTTCTCGCAGACATCGAGTAAGAGGCCGGAGGCCTTGGCGAAGGTTAACGCATCCAGGGTGGTCGCTTTGCCCTTGGCGGAACCAAGCGCTCCGGAAAGGGCCTTGATCGCCTTCTTGGGCTCGGCTTTCACTACGGAGATCAGGCGTTTCTTCCCTATTACTTTCACGGTCTTGAAGTCGCGGGCATAGTGTACACCCAGTGCCAGTTGGAGTTGCCGGACAATCTCCGGTTGGTTTTTTTCATACTTGCCGCAAATCTCTTCCAGTTCCTGCACGACGCCATCGTATTTCGGCCCACCGCCACGGTAGTAGAGGAACTTGGCCACGTCTACCCGGCGGAGGAAATGCGTGAGCTTTTCCTCTTCGAGCGAGTAGTGCGAGGAAACGCGCAGACGGAGGGACCCCGACATGACCGCCGCTTCTTCGTTGCCGTAGTAGGCACGGATGCGGTATTCTCCGGGCTCGGAGAAAGTCGGGCCGGCCGTGCTGTAGGTCAGGTTGACGCTGTCGTAGATGGATTCACCGGGCGCCAGGTTGACGACATCGCCTGGTGCGAGCAGCCGTTTCACAGGCGGCATGTAGCGGCGATGACTGCCGTCGGGCTGTTCGATATAGATCTGCAAGAGCTGATCTTCCGGTTGCAGGCGGTCGAGCGCGATCTGGTTCTGAGCGCTGGTATTGGTCAGTTTAACTTGCAGGATAACCGGCTCGAAGGGGCGGACGAATTCATTGCCGTCGATCTGCAGCGCAAGCGGACCTTCCTGTACTTCCGGCATTGGTCCGGTGAAGATGCTGAGGTTGTTGCCGATCCAATCGTTGCCGCCAAAAATAACGTCGCGGCGATTGCCGTGCCGCATCCATACGAGTTCGGAATCGTCGAACTCCCAGCGGAAATCCTCCCAAAAGCCACTTTCTCCTCCATCTGTGTAACGCCACGGGTAGTTCATAAAGGAGTTCGAGGCGGGATTGTCGTCGACCGATCGCTGCCAGGCGTGCGGCAGGTTGAAGGCGTGGCCTAGCTCATGGCAGAAGGTTTGCAGTACGAGCCGGTCGCGCTTGGCGTCGTTGTTATACAGCGAACCCGAACTGCGGGCACGGGTAGCATCTTCCGCGATGGCGAAGCCCTGGCGGAGGAAAGTGTCGCCGGCTTGCCAGCCGCCCCAGTCGAACATCGTGCCGTAATAGCCTGCGTTGTAGTTGGGGTCGCCGAAACGGGGTACGATCACGCCATACACGTTCCATTGGAGGTAGTTCCCGAAGCGGTCGAAATTGTCTTCCATCAGCTGATGTAGTTCGGCCTCGCTCCAGTTGTTGCCGACATCCGGGCTATCGGGGTCGTTCAATACGTCGTCTTCCTGTACGGTCAGGTCGATCCCGGCGTTGCGGAATACCCGGGCCGTATCGATCGTGCCCGCCGGCAGGTCGTCTGGAGACGGGTCGAGCCCCATGTCCACATCCTCCGGAAAGCTGGTGCCCTCGTATCGGTCGATCTCGAGATGCACGCTACGGAAATACTCGGAGATCTTCGGCAGGCAGTAAGCGGATTTCAATATGCCGGCTTTGTAGATCTTTGCGGAACATTCGGGTGCGGGTTGGAAGAATCTTACGCGGGGGATTTCTACCACGATCGTTTCATCGTTGACGGCCGGATCGTCGTAGTAGCGGATGGCGCCGGACAGGGTGGTGACCTCATTGCTGGTCGTGATGTCGACCGTTTCGACGATGAAAGAGCGCTGGTAAAGCACGATCGTGAACGGGCTGAAATGACTGGCCGGAGCGATGGCCGCATCGAGGTTGAAGTTGTGCCAAAAGCCGAGGTCGATCGTGAACCGCCGGAACAGATCGCCGCTGAGAATGCGCTGCGGCCGTCGACCGTCCACGTCGACCCGCAGTTCCAGGATGCTGGAAGAGTGGGTCTTGTTGTTCTTGTAGGTGCCGCTGATCCGGCGATACAAGAGAAACTCGAGGTGCTGGAATCGATCCAGATCCAGCAGGCCTTCTAACAGCTCCAGTTTCTTGAGGTTTTCCATAAGATTGGTTTTGAGGATGATGAGCGAATGGTTGGCTTTCTCTCTTTAAATGCCCCGTCGAAAGGCTTCGTTACCTCCTGGCCAAGCAAAAAAGTTGGGCAGAAGTCGGAAGACTTCTGCCCAATTTTCGATCACTCCGCTGCCAGGCCTGCCGCGCCGTCGGGCAAGCCCATCCATTCATCCAGATGGGTGAGGCTGCCGTCGCTGTTCACCGCGAAGGCCGTGATCGAATCGCTGCCGGCGCTCAAAGCGTAGAGGTACTGCGAGTTGCGACTTAGCGACAGGTCGATCGGACCGGCGCCGGTCTGGCCGCTTACGCCGGAAGCATCGAGCAGTTGCAGGGCGCCGGAGGGTGTGATCCGGTAACCCGTCACGTTAGCGCTGCCGGTATTCGTCGTGTACGTATAGCGACTGTCGTTCGTGACCACTACCCAACAGGCGGCGGTTTGATTGGTGGCGACCGGACCTGTGATCAGGTCGATCGAGCCGTCGGGTTCGATCTGGTAGGAAGTCATGGCGCTGGCGTTGGGTGCGCCGCCAAAGGCGTCGGATACGATCAGGCGGTCCCTTTTTCCAAAATCAAAACCGAAGGGCGTATCGCCTACCGACGGATAGGTCGTAGGTGCGCCGGCCAGTCCCGAAAAGTCGACCGGATAAATGCTGATGGCGTTGGTGGCCTTTTCGGTGACGATCAGGAAGCGACCGCTCGGGGAAAAGGACACCTGTGCGCCTCCGGCTGCATCGGTGCTGAGCGGCTGTACCGAACCCGGCAGGAAACTCAGGTCGCCCTGATGGTTCAGGCTGAACCCGGCAATGTTGCCGGTCCCGCCGGCATTCAGTACGTATAGCCGGTCGTCGTGTACGGTCAGGCTGATGGGCATGGTTCCGGCCGAGGGTTCCACATCGACCAGCGTCAGGCCCTGGCCGTTGACGCGGAAGGAGCTGATCTCGTTACTGCCCGCATTGACGACAAAGAGGAACTGCCGGTAGCGTACGACAGCGCCTTGCGAACCCAGTCCGCCGCCCGTACCTAGCCCAGCGGTGGCGTATGATTGCTGATTGCTCAGCGAACCATCGGCCGCCCGGTCGAAGGCGATCACTTCGTTGCCCGTCGCCGCGTTGCTGATGAGGTACAGCGCGCCGGCATTTCCCGATTTCTGAAGATCGGTTTCGTCGAATTCGCCGGAAGGGACCGCTTTGGCCAGGTCGGCCTTTGACAGTTCGTCGAAGCCCTGGGTCAGAGAATCTTCGTTGCAGCCGACCAAACCCAGGCCGAGCAGGAACAAAAGGGAAAGAAGGGGGAAAAAAGAAAAACCGGTTTTCTGTTTCATAAGAGAAAAAATTTGGTGATTGGTTGGAAATGGTGATCGGCACAAAAGTAGGAGCCATGGGCAGGCAGCGAATCACGGAAGGATCACAATCCGGGGATATTTCTGTGATGTTTTCGGGAAGATTTGGTGATTTTCCGCCCTGAAAAAATATTTCAGCGCGGTATTTAAACTTGTCGTAATTTTGAATTCGGTTTTCCCTCTCTTTTTTCTGGTTTTTATTTCAGATTACCCAAAATCGTTTTTCCCATGTACGCGATTACTACACTGGCGTGCCGTGCCATCGGTATGCCCCTGGCCTTCCTGGCCGTCTCCATTCTACCCAATTCCCTGCCCGCCCAAACGGCCGGTTCCGCCTCCGCGGAAAAAGGGCTACTGGCCATCGACACCGATGGCGACGGTATTCTCGACCATCTCGACAACTGTCCGCGCACGGCCAATGCCAACCAAAAAGACGGCGACGGCGACGGCGTAGGCGATGCCTGCGACAACTGCCGGAACCGACCCAATCCGGCCCAGATCGACCAGGACGGCGATGGGGTCGGCGACATTTGCGACAACTGTAAAGGAGTGAAGAACGGGAACCAGGGCGACCGCGACAAAGACAGCGTCGGGAACCTGTGCGATAACTGCCCGAACATAAAGAACAAGAATCAAAAGGATGCCGATCAGGACGGCGTAGGCAACAAATGCGACAATTGCCCGGGCACGTATAATCCGGGGCAGGAAGATGCCAATAACAACGGCATCGGCGACGCCTGTGAGCCGCTGCTCCGGCCGGCTGCGGAAAGGGCGGCTTCCCTGGAAGCAACAGCTCCCCTAAAACCAGACGCCGGCCAGGCCCTGAAGCTTTCGCCAAACCCGACCGCCGGGGAAGTGCAGGTCGACCTGCAGGCCTTTCTCGGCAAGGCGGCAGCCATCGTGGTGTACAGCGTCGAAGGGGCGGTGGTCTGGCAGCAGGAACTCTCTCGGGTCGAATTGCCGACCACTACGATCAACCTGACGGAACTGGCGCTGCGCCCCGGCTACTACTTCATCAAAGTGCAGGCCGAAGGGATGGCAGGCCGGGCGCCGGTCCTGCTATTGCCTGAATAGCCATAGCCCTGAGAGTCGGTCGGGCCGCTACAAGCGGTCCGACCGACTGTTTTTTGCGATCACTCGATCCGGTACCGCAGGCCGGCGTAGGTGGTGCGCCCGAAAATGGGGCCCCACACCAGCGAGGCGTCGAAGTACGGTCCGAAGGGATCCTCGCTCGACAGGATGGGATCTTCCTGCTGAAAATTGAGCAGATTTTCCACTCCTAGATACCATTCGAATTGTTTTCCCCACCCCTTGCTCAGTTGGGCGTTGACAACGGCAAAATCGGGAGAATACTCTGCCAGCCGGTACGCTTCCGGATTGGAAGCGGTGAACGGGATGCGTTTCGCGCCCTGCCAGTTGAGCGTGGCGTCGAACTTCCACTGGTCTTTCGTTTCGTAAGCTAGATTGAGGAAGGCTCGATGCGCGGCCAGCAGCGGTTTTTCCAACAATGTATTGCCGTAGGTGGTCTTGACGTCGAACCAGCGGTAGGCCAGCCGCAGATCGAAGCGTTCGAAAAGCTCGTAGTCGAACTGTGCCTGGACGCTATTGGAAAAGGACTCTCCCTCGAGGTTGTAGAAGCGTGCCTGCTGCGGATCGGCGTCGAGATCGACTACGATCTGGTTTTCGAAATCGGTGCGGAAGAAGTCGAGACTCAGCGTCGCTTCCCTGCTGTTCAACTCCAGTTTTTGCACCAGGCTTAGCCCGTAGTTCCAGGCGACCTCGGCGTCTAGCCCGTAGGGTTTTTCGCTATCGTCGCCTTCGATCAGCAATTGGCGCGAACTGGCCAACAATCCGATATTATCGGCCAGGATGTTGGCGGTGCGTTGCCCGCGGCCGCCCGAGAGGCGCACGACCGTTTTTTCGGCAATGGCGTAACGCAGGTGCAGGCGGGGCGTTAGGAATAAGCCGAACAGGTTGTGGTGATCGGCTCGCAGCCCGGCCACGAGGTTGAACCGGTCGAGCCACGAGTAGGTGTACTCGACAAAGATGCCCGGCGTGATCTCCCGGCGGTCGAAAACCTGGGCGTCGAGCGTTTCGCGATAGTCGTCGTACCGCAGGCTGGCGCCGGCTTTGTACTGGTGGGTCGTCGTGCCGAGCAGACCCTGAAACAGCAGGTTGGCGTAAAGCGACTCCTGTTCGGCATCGTAGGTGCGCAAACCGAAATAGCTGTCTTGCCGGTGCGTGAGCCCGGAGAGTTGCAGTCCGACCGACTGCAGCGCTTTCCCGCCGAACACCATGCCCACTTTTCCCCAGCCTTCGAGGCGGCGCGTATCGAGCCGGGTTGCCCAATGGTGATCGCTCGGCGTCTCGGTGCTGCCGTGGGTTTCGGCCTGGCCGCCTTCGTTGTCGAGGTATATCCCTTTGATGCCGAACTGGAAGCGAAGTCCGTTGTCGCCGAGAAACTTCCAGCGGTTCAGCGCGATGAACTGTTTAGTCAGCGGCATGTCGAGGAAACCGTCGTCGTTGCGGTCGTGGCGGTAGAAGTTATTGCGCCCGTGCAGGAGCAATCCGGTCGACCAGTGCTCGCCGAGCTTTTGGGCGAGGTGCACGTTGCCTTCCACGCGGCTGCCTTCGTTGGCGTAGAGGTTGAGGAAAAGGCGCTCGTTTTCCTCCGGCTTGCGTACTTCGACGTTGATCTGCCCGGCCATGCTCTCGAAGCCGTTGGTGACGGTACCCGCGCCCTTGCTGAGCTGAATGCCTTCGATCCAGGTGCCCGGAATGTAGGTGAGGCCGTAGATGCTGGCCAGGCCCTGCACTGCCGGCAGTTGTTCGCGCGTGATCAGGGTGTAGGGGCCCGCCAGGCCGAGCAGTTGGATCTGCCGGGTGCCCGTGACGGCGTCGGTGAACGATACGTCGACGCTCGGACTCGTTTCGAAGCTTTCGGAGAGGTTGCAGCAGGCCGCCTTGAGCAGTTCTTTCTCGCCGATGTGTTCGACCTTCATGGGGTCGAGAAAGGACACTTCGGTCGATCGCCGCCGATGCGTGACTTCGACTTCGTCGAGCAGCACGGACTCCGACAAGGTGATCTCCACGGCGCTTTGACCGGCCAGGTCGATCGTGTCGGGGGCGTAGCCGACGTAGCTTACGACCAATAGATCGGTTTCCGGGCTGCGCTCGAGCCGGAAGTAGCCCCTATCGTCGGTAGTGGCGCCGATGCCCGTGCCGAGCCAGTACAGGTTGACCCCGGTTAGCGGTTGCAGGTCTTTTCCACTTTCTTCCTGTACGTATCCCTCCACCGGCGGCGGCGGTTGATGAGCGGCGACGATCGCCTCGTCGCGATATTTACAACAATCGTGCAGCCGGTCGTACACCTCGTCGGAGGCACGAAGCTTGCGGGTGTCGTGCCCGATGCCGCTCACGGCGTAATGGAGTTGCATTTCATCGAAATCCGGATCGGATAGCACCACGGTCAATAAGCGGGAGCCGGCCTCCCAGGAGGCCGTTTCGACGCCGGCCAGTTGCAGGGCGGCCGCCTCGATGCGTTCTTCGCACATTCCGCAAACGCCATCGACGAAGATGGTGAGCGAGTGGGAAGTATCTTGTGCCCAGCCCGAAGGGCCGGACAGGAGTGTCAGGAAGACACTCCAGGTCAAAAAGATATTTTTCATGGGTGAAGTTTTGATGAACCAAAAAAGAAAAAAAGGGGGTTCATCAAACTTTGGGTGGGTGCCAGATAAGAAGGCTGAAATCGTGGTAGTAGCCGCTTGAGGGGAGGGTAGGCGGGCGGTGCGCCAAACGAGCGACCCTGATCTCGGGTATGGAATGCCCCAGCAGTATGCGGGCGCCGCAGCAGATACAATTGCAGCCGGTATCACAGGGTCCATGCGGAACTTCCTCTCCATCCTGAGGGGAGGCCGGCTCCTGACTGCAAGGTGTTTCGATCTTGCAGGCGATCCTGTTTTCGGCTTCTTCCCCGACACAACAGTCCGCCCCCCGCCAAAGCGGCAGGAGCAACTGGGAGATCAGTAAGACGGCGATGAACAGGGCGAACGATTTCATGATCGATTTCAAAGATACGATCTTTTTCCTATCTTAACCCATCGGATAACTCCCTAAACCCCTTTCCCATGAAAGCACATTACCGC
>JAGQXA010000115.1 GCA_020436865.1 Saprospiraceae bacterium
AACAACTCGGCGTACAGCCCTTCCATCATCTTCAGCACGTCTGACTGCGGATTCGGGGCCCAGCCCGGATAACTCCCGTCGTTCTCCACGGCGGCGCCCATCAGGGCGAAAGGCGCCCGCACGGCATTGGCCACGTCGGCCTTGCCCGATTCGATCGAACTGCGCTGCAGACTTTGGGTAATGAACTCCCCGTCTTTGACGATGACGCGGGCCAGGCTGCTCGAGGTTTCCACCAGGCCCGGAATATCGGGCGTCATGCGGTACACGCCATTGGGCACGGCGTAGAGGGCGTTCAGGATCTTTTCCTGCTCGTCGGCCGTCATGACCTTGGCGGGCCGTTCGGTTTCTTCGATCTCGATCGACAACTGGGGCTCAATGCTGTGGAACTCCTGTTCGATCGCCGATTTGCGGCGGGCAAATTCCACTAAAAAAGCGCCCTTTTCCGCGCTGTTGACGGCCACCACCGCAGTCGATTCGCGCGGGATGGCGTTGCGCAGGCTACCCCCGTCGATCTGGGCGATGCGCAGGCCGTAGCGGTGGGTGGTCTGGTACAGCAGGCGGTTCATCAGCTTATTGGCGTTGCCGCGGCCGAGGTGGATATCGAGTCCGGAGTGGCCGCCTTTGAGTCCGCGGATGCGCAGGCGGAACCCCTGGCTACCGGCCTCCGAGGGTACTTCTGCGTAAGCGTAATGCGTATTGGTATCGATGCCGCCGGCACAGCCGATGGTCAGTTCGTCGTCTTCTTCGGAGTCGAGATTGAGGAGGATGTCGCCCGTCAACAAGCTCTCGTCGAGGCCCTTGGCGCCGGTCATGCCGGTTTCCTCATCGATGGTGAACAGCGCTTCGAGGGGTGGGTGTGCGAGGTCCTTGGATTGCAGGAGGGTCATGATGGCGGCCACGCCGATGCCGTTGTCGGCGCCCAGCGTGGTGCCTTCGGCCTTGACCCATTCGCCGTCGACCAAACTGCGAATGCCTTCCGACTCGAAGTCGAACTGCGTATCGGCGTTCTTCTGGTGCACCATGTCGAGGTGCGCCTGCAAAATGACCGTCGGGCGACCTTCCCGGCCAGGGCTGGCCGGTTTGCGGATCACCACATTGCCGGCGGCGTCGACGGTCGTATCGAGCCCCAGGCTTTCGCCGAAGCGGCGCATAAAATCAATAACGCGCTCCTCCCGTTTGGAGGGGCGCGGCACGGCGTTCAGGTCGGAAAAATTACCCCAAAGCGCAGCAGGTTTCAGTTGTCGGATCCCAGTTTTTTCCATGTCAAGCGATTTTCCCAAGTATAGGTAAAAGGGGGGGAAATCGCAAATAAAAAGGATGTTGGATGTTGGTTCTTGGATCTTGGTAAGAAAAGCCAACATCCAAGATCCAAGAACCAACATCCAGAAGCATCAATTGCCGTTGCGGTGGATAAAACCGAACTGCTCGGCAACGGTGCCGTCGGGGCCGAGGTCGGGGCCGTAGACGCGACCGTCGATATGATAGGCTCCGACGAGGTGCCACTCGAAATTGTCGGTGAGCGTGCAGGCGCCGGCGCTACCGAAGAGCGAGAGTTCACCGCCCGGCGATACCAGGGTGATCGAAGCTTCGCCGTCGCGATTGGCGACGAAGGCATTGTCCGATCCGTCGCCGATGCCGGCGGCGCCCAGGCCGTCGATGCCCAGCATTTCCTGGGTCGGATCCATGCCCGGAGCTTCGAAGGTCACGTTCCAGAGCGTGTACTGCCCGTAGGGGATCAGTCCGCTGAGGTTCAGGCTGACGCGGGTACCTTCGTCGGTGCACTCGGCCATCATTTCGCCTTTGACGCTACTGAATTCGCCCCAGGTCAGTTGATGTCCGTCGGGGGCCAGCAGCGGGTTGTGCTGGCGTGCTTCGTACAACAGTTGACCGTCGTCGGAAGGCATTTCTCCGTCTTCCGTTACTACAAAGAACGGCACGGTAATGGGGTCCGTCAGGGTTGCGGAGGCGGAAGGTTCCGGCGTAGGCAGCGGAGATTCGTCCTTGTCACAGCTCGCCAGAACCGTGATGACAGCCAGGCAGATCAAGAGCGGGCGGAACAGATTTACAATGATTGCTTTCATGATTTGGATTGGTTTTTTTGGGAGGTGTACTCCCGTGA
>JAGQXA010000682.1 GCA_020436865.1 Saprospiraceae bacterium
CTGACCCGAAATAAGGAGTTACCGCAGCCGTATCTGACCGGCGTGAACATCCTCGAACGCCCGCTCGACCTCGACGTTGCCCCGAACCGTTTGGAGCAGATGAGTCTTAAGCACTGGGAAAACTTCTTTTCGTTCGACTTCTCGGCCAAAGGTTTTACGCTGGGCTCCGAGAACCACTTCCGCTATCGCCTGCTCGATTTCGAAGAAGAATGGATCGACGCCCGCAATCGCCGCTTTGCCAACTATACCAACGTGCCGGGCGGCGACTACGTGTTTCAGTTGCAGGCCGCCAACAACGAAGGCATCTGGAACCCGGAGATCCTGGAGATCCCGGTTCATATCGACACGGCCTGGTGGCTGACCTGGACGTTCCGGATCAGTTTTTTGATCCTGGTCTTGCTGATCGGCTATCAACTTTACCGCTACCGGATCAACCAGATCCGCAAGGAAGAGAAGCTGAAGACCAGCTTCGAAAAAAAGCTGGCCAATGTGGAGATGTCGGCCCTGCGGGCCCAGATGAACCCGCATTTCCTGTTCAACAGCCTCAACTCCATCGAGAACTTTATCATCAAGAACGACACCCGGAAGGCCTCGGAATACCTCAGCAATTTCGCCCGGCTCATCCGGCTGATCCTGCAGAATTCGCGCTCCAACTACGTCAACCTGCGCGACGAGATCGAGGCCCTGCAACTGTATATGGGCATGGAGCAACTGCGCTTTCGCAACAAGTTCCACTACTCGATCCACCTGCAGGAAGATCTGGACCCGGGCACGGTCGACATTCCGCCCATGTTGCTGCAGCCCTATGTCGAAAATGCGATCTGGCACGGCCTGATGCACAAGGAAGACAAATCGGAAGGCAAAGTGGAAGTGCGCATCGGCCGCGAGAACGGCTATCTGCAGTGCGTGATCGAAGACAACGGCATCGGCCGGGAAAAAGCGGCGGAGATCCAGTCGCGGCGCCCCAGCCGCGGCCGGCAGTCGGTCGGACTGAAGATCACCGAAGACCGCATTGCCATCATCAACAAGCTCTATAACCTAAATACGACGGTACGGATCATCGACCTGCACGACCAGGAAGGCGAGGCCCTCGGCACTCGCATCGAATTGATGATCCCCGTTTAAACCCAACCCGTTATGAATATCAAGGCCGTAATCATCGACGACGAGATGGACAGCATCGAAACCCTGCAGTGGAAGCTGCAGAACTACTGCGCGGAGGTAGAGGTCGTAGCGGCCTTCGACGACCCGCAGAAGGGGCTGGACTATCTGCGCCAGAGTCCGCCCGACCTGCTCTTTCTCGACATTCAGATGCCCATGCTCAACGGTTTCGACGTGCTCGAAGAGCTCGGCAGCGAGGCGCCCTTCGACGTGATCTTCACCACGGCCTACGACCAGTTCGGCATCCAGGCCGTGAAGGCCAGCGCGCTGGACTACCTCCTGAAGCCCGTCCAGAACAAAGACCTGAAAGAGGCCGTCGACAAGTTCATTCGCAAGGGAGGCGCCTCCTCGCAGCGGCCGGAGCAGTTTCGCGGTCTGCTGCAGAATGTCGACGCCGCCCAGCAGGGCCTGCCCGAAAAGATCGCCCTGGCCACCAAGGAGAGCATCGAGTTCGTCGAGCCCGCCGAGATCGTCGTTTGCACCTCCGACAGCAACTACACCATGGTGTACCTGGCCGACGGCCGCAAAAAGCTGATCTCCCGCACCTTGAAAGACTTTGAAGAGCTGCTCACGCCCCATCATTTCTACCGCCCCCACAATTCGCATCTGATCAACCTGGCCCGCGTCAAGGAGTACATCCGCGCCGACGGCGGCTACCTCGTCATGTCGAACCAGATGAAGATCCCGGTTTCGAAGAAC
>JAGQXA010000683.1 GCA_020436865.1 Saprospiraceae bacterium
ACCTCGACTATGGGGCCAACGGCGCCTTGTACGGGGTCAACACTTCCTTCTCTTGCCTGATCCGCATCGACGATAACCATAGCTTTACGCCCATCTGGCAGCCGCCCTTCATCAGCAAACTGGCTTCAGAAGACCGTTGCCACCTCAACGGCATGACCCTGCAGAACGGACGACCTAAATACGTCAGTGCCTTCAGCACCTCCGACACGCCCCAGGGCTGGCGGGAGGTGATCACCACGGGCGGGATCCTGATGGAAGTCGACAGCGGCGAGATGGTCGCCCAGGGCCTGGCCATGCCCCATTCGCCCCGCCTTTTCGACGAACAACTTTATCTGCTGCTCTCGGCTACCGGCGAACTGGTGCGGGTAGATCCGGACAGCGGGAAGTACGAAGTGATCTGGCAACGCGACGGATTCGTGCGCGGACTGGCTCGCTGCGGCGATTATGCCTTTATCGGCCTTTCGAAATTGCGCAAGAACTCCTCCACCTTCGCCAAGCTGCCCTTTGCCCAAAAGGCCCAGGAAGCCGGTATCGCCGTCGTTCACCTTCCCACCGGGGCGAACGTGGGCGGCATTTTCTATCAGAGTTCGGTGGAGGAGATCTACGACGTGCAGGTACTGCCCGGCATGGTCCGTCCGGGCATCCTCAGCACCGCCAAACCCGAGCACAAGATGGCCCTGATCACGCCCGAGGCCACCTATTGGGCGCGGCCGCAGGAGAAAAACCCTTGATTCCCAACCTTCAAAACAATCCATATGCAGAACAGAAGAACGCCTTACGCCAGAAAACTGCGGCAACTCCGGTACCGGAGCAAACAGCTCCGGACCTGGATCGCCGACGGCCGCTGGCAACAATTTTCCGCAGAAAAACAGACGCAACTGCGTCGCAAGATCGAGCAACTCCTGCACCAGTTAGCCGGCTTCGTGCCGGGCCGCCGGCTGCGCAAAGCGGTAGCCGGGCTCGGCCTCGCCCTGGGACTTAGTCTGACCTTGCAGGCGCAACCCTTCGCCCCGCCGGTCAACAACCCCTTCGAATACGACAACGTGTCGGAGTGGCCCTTCGTCAACTTCGCAGACCTCGACAACGACGGCGATCTCGACATGATGTTGGCCGGCTACAATGACAACGCCCCGCCCTTTTCCGACTCCTATATTTTTCGCTATTACGAAAACGTCGGTACGGCCCAGGCGCCGCAGTTTGCCGCCCAGGCGCCCAACCCCTTCGGATTGAACGCCACCTCCGTGCTTACGCCCAACCTGGTCGACATCGACAACGACGGCGACCTCGATCTGATCGCAGGGTCGTACGACTACAGCAACGGACTGATCGTCTTCGCCGAAAATACCGGCACACCGGAAAATCCGCAGTTCGGACCGGTGCAGTTCAACCCGTTCGGGATTTCGTTCAACGACTATTTCGCGTTCGTCAAAGTGGTCGACATCGACGACGACGGCGACCTCGATCTGTTCAGCGGCGGTTACTACGGTACGCTCCGCTTCTTCGAGAACACCGGCACGCCGGAAGCCCCGGCCTTTGCAGCGCCGGTCATGGACCCCTTCGGCATCCCGGCCGTCCCAGGCTATGTCTATGCCCGCCTCTTCGACCTGGTGGATTTCGATGGCGACGGCGACCTCGATATCTTCTACCAGGCCTACACCGGCTACAGCAATCCCAGCTTCTTCTTTTCGGAAAATACGGGTACGCCCCAGGCGCCCGCCTTCAGTGCGGGTGTGGAAA
>JAGQXA010000116.1 GCA_020436865.1 Saprospiraceae bacterium
TCAGCGGACTGGGCCTCTTCCATTCGCAACCCTTCGCCGATACGGAGGAAAAAAAGGAAGCCCGCCGGAAAAGCGCCGAGTTCGTCGAACAGCAGGGTAGCAGGCCCTATGTCAAAGAATTGATCCCCAATCTGTTCACCGCCGACTTTGCCGCGGCCCATCCAGGCCTTCTCCGGATGCTCGTCGACCGGGCCGCAGGGTTCCCGCCGGAGGGCATCGTCGCCGCGCTCGACGCCATGCGCCAGCGGCCCGACCGCAGCGAGGTGCTGCGCAAGGCCGATTACCCCGTGCTGTTCATCGTCGGCGAGGAAGACAAGGCCATCCCGGAAGAGAACAGCTACGCCCAGACCCATTTACCAGAGCGGGCGCTGATCCATAGTCTGCCCGGCGTGGCGCACATGGGCATGTTCGAAGCTACGGAAGCTACTCAAGGCATGGTAGTTGAATTTCTGGCCCAATGTTTTTCAGGTTCGGAATAAAGTGCCTATTTTGACAATCCGGAAGCGCGTAGCACATCTTTAAGATCCATTTTTTTCCACCACAAAAGACACAATAGTTCACAAAAGGTCCCCTGCTGCCCTTTTGTGCGCCTAACGTATCTTTTGTGGTTCGAACTAAAAAGAGGAAGAAAGACATGTTGGTGAAAACATTTGCCAGCGCCGTGCAGGGCGTTGACGCGCAGAAGATCATTGTGGAAGTGAACGCCGGCGGCAATGTAGCGGCCGCGCAGAATTGGTACCATCTCGTCGGGCTGCCCGACAGCGCCGTGAAGGAAGGCTTCGAACGCATCGGGGCGGCCATCCGCAACACCGGCTACAGCATGAAGCGTCTGCGGATCGTCGTCAACCTGGCGCCCGCCGACCTGCGCAAGGAGGGCTCGGCCTACGACCTGCCGATCGCCATGGGCGTATTGGCCGCCACCGAGCAACTGTCGACCGAGCGCCTGGATGACTACGTGATCATGGGCGAGTTATCGCTCGACGGCAGTTTGCGGCCCATCAAAGGCGCCCTGCCCATCGCTATCCAGGCGCGCAAGGAAGATTTCAAAGGCCTGTTGGTACCGAAGCCCAACGCCCGCGAGGCGGCGATCGTGAACGACCTGGAGGTGTACGGCATTACCCATATGAAGGAAGCCATCGATTTTCTCAACGGCGACGTCGCCCTGCAGCCCGTGACCGTCGACACCCGCGAGGAGTTCTTTCATAACCAGCAGTGGCACGAGGTCGACTTCGCCGACGTCAAGGGCCAGAAGAACATCAAGCGCGCCCTCGAGATCGCCGCGGCCGGCGGCCACAATGTGATCCTGATCGGTCCGCCGGGCGCCGGCAAGACCATGCTGGCGCGCCGCCTGCCGACCATTCTGCCGCCTCTCAGCCTGCACGAGGCCTTGGAAACCACCAAGATCCACTCCGTTACCGGCCTGCTGCCGGCCGAGGCCAGTCTGGTCGCCAACCGCCCCTTCCGGGCGCCGCACCACACCATCAGCGACGTGGCCCTCGTGGGGGGCGGCTCGAACCCGATGCCCGGCGAGATCTCGCTGGCGCACAACGGGGTACTGTTCCTCGACGAGTTGCCGGAATTCAAGCGCACCGTGCTGGAAGTGCTGCGCCAGCCGATGGAAACGCGCAAGGTGACCATCTCCCGCGCCAAGGTCACCGTCGATTACCCGGCCAACTTCATGTTGATCGCCTCCATGAACCCCTGTCCGTGCGGATTCCATAACCACCCCGACAAAGACTGCGTGTGCGCACCCGGCGTGGTCAAGCGCTACCTGAGCAAGATCTCCGGTCCCTTGCTCGACCGCATCGACCTGCACGTGGAGGTCA
>JAGQXA010000684.1 GCA_020436865.1 Saprospiraceae bacterium
CTGGAGGAGGTTCCGCACCTGGTGGTCGAACACTGATGCTCAGTCGCACTTCAGCCGGAAGCCGACCCCGTGGATGTTCTCGATCTTTAGCGCCGGATCGCGCTTGAGGTATTTGCGTAAGCGGGAAATGAACACGTCGAGGCTGCGCCCTAGGAAGTAGTCGTTCTCCCCCCAGAGCTTTTCGAGGATGGTTGCCCGTTTTACCACGTCGTTCTTGTGTTCGACCAGGAAGCGAAGGAGGTCGGCCTCTTTTTGGGTGAGGGTTTTGGATTTCTCCGGCGTCGAAAGCTCAAGATTTCGATAGTCGAAGGAATAGTTGCCGATGCGGTATATCTGGCGGTCGCTAGGTTGGGTGATGGTGCGACGACGGAGGAAGATCTCGATCTTCAGCACCAACTCTTCGATACTGAACGGCTTGGTGATGTAGTCGTCGCCGCCGATCTTCAGTCCATGCAGTTTGTCTTCCTTCAGCGATTTGGCGGTTAAGAAGATGATCGGCACGTGAGGATTGAACTTGCGGATCTCTTCCGCCAGGGTGAATCCGTCGATCTCGGGCAGCATCACATCCAGGATACACAGGTCGAATTCCTCCTGGCGAATGAGTTCGAGGGCCGTCTTCCCGTCGGCGCAATGAGTGATCCGGTAGCCCGACAGCTGCAGGTTGTCGCGGGTCACAAAGCTGAGGCTTTCGTCGTCTTCTGCGTATAGGATATGGGCTTTCATTGGCTTGCAACAATTTATCTTCAGCTGAAGGCTGCCCGCCGGAACAGGCGCGAGATCCATCGCTCGGAGCGCGGTTGATACTTTGGGATCAGGATGTCGATCGTCGTGCCGCATCCCGGCTCGCTACGGAGCTGTATCTTCCAGCCTTGGGCGGTGCAGACGCTCTTGATGTAGTAGAGGCCCAGTCCGAAGCCCTTTACATCGTGTACGTTGCCGGTGGGGATGCGGTAGAACTTCTTGAAAACCTTGGGCTGGTGTTCGGCGGGGATGCCGATGCCCTGGTCGGCGATCCGCAGTAGGATATCACGGCCGCGATCGATCGCTTCGATGTCGATCACCGGCTCTTCGCGGCAATATTTGATCGCATTGTCTAGCAGGTTGTACAGGATATTGGTCAGGTGCAGCCGGTCGGCGAGGATCGGCAGGTTGCCGGTCGGAATGCTGCAATTCAGATGTCCGCCAAGTTCCGACACCTTGAGATGGGCGCTGCCGGCGGTTTCCTGAAGAACCTCCCGGAGGTCGAGTTGCTCGAGTTTGAGCTTGAAGTTGTCGCGTTCGACCTTGGCGAGCTGCAGGACTTTTTCCACCTGATTGTTGAGCCGGGTGTTTTGATCCTTGATAATGCCGGCATACTGCATCAACCGCTCGTCTTGTTGGATCAAGGGGTTGGAGAGAAACACATCGGCCGAGATCCTGATCGTGGATATCGGCGTCTTGAATTCGTGGGTCATGTTGTTGATGAAGTCCTTTTGCATCTCCGAGAGGCGTTTTTGCCGCAGGATCACGAAGATGGAGAAAAGGAAGAAGGCGATGGTGACCAGCAGAATGGCGGAAAAGAAGATGGAGATCCCCATGTTGCTGAGGATCTGGGAAGTGCGGTTAGGAAAGCGCACCCCGAAGTAGTAGGTAAACTTGTCGGAAATGGGCAAATCGTTCTTGCGGATGCCGGTAGTATCGGTCAGGGCCGAGTAAGTGATGTAATCGCCATAGACCATCTGGTTGGTGGCGCAGTCGTAGATCCCGTATTCGAAGTCTTCGTTCAGGCCGACCGATTCCAGTTCGCGCCTAAGGAAGTATTCAAGGTTGGTGGAGGTGATGACGTCGTTGATGTTGACGATGTAGTAGTTGGTGCTGACCTGGTTGATCAGGTCGTAGGCGGGTAGCTGGTTGCCCAGTTTTTCGAACTCTTTGGCGACATTGTACAGGGCAACGTTGACGCGTTCTTCGAATTCCTGTTCTTTGACATGCCAGGTGCGCGTCACCCAGTACGACTGTATGCCGATGATGCTAACGATGGCCAATGCCCCGAAAATAACTACCCTTATGATCGTGCTGTTCTTCACGTATGGACGCTCAATTCTGGAAGTTCACCAAGTTAGGGGGATAATTCGTTTGTAAACAAGCCTTAACAGCTCATTAACAACCGAATCCGGTCATTTGGCTGACCGACGGCGGCAAAAAGAGAGAATTGAGGAGGAAATAGCGTACGACTTCCTGTTAGAACCGCTATTTTTACCACTCTTTCCCGAAAAAAGCGCAACTATGCGGCTGTTGTTCTGGATGCCTGTTTTTCTTTTGATCTGTTCGAGTGTGTTGTCCGTATCGGCCCAACGCGAGTTGAATCCGTTCGATCTGCAACCGCGGCTCGGGCAGGCGGTCGACTCTTCGGCGGCGCCGGGCGAACAGCTCGGCAATCCGTTCGACATCCATGTGCCGCCCCCGCCTCCGGTGGAGGTGGCGCCGACCAGTCCGACCGGCGAGGAGATCCCGCCGGAAAAGGTGGAGACGATCCTGCTCGACGACGCCTATCGGCGTTTCCTGTTTGTAACGGTCTTCGTGAGCCTGGTCGTATTGACCATTCTGATCACCCTGTTCCGATCCATCGCGCAGAAGTCGTACCGGGCGTTCACCAACGACAATATGCTGAACCAGATCCATCGCGACCAGGGGGCGATCGTAGCCTGGCCTTATCTGCTGTTCTACCTGTATTTCTTCTTCAACCTGGGCTTGTTCATCTTTCTCGTCTGCCACCACTACGGGATCGACCCGGGAAGCACGTATCTGCAGTCGCTGCTCCTGTTCACCGGGGGCGCCATCGCGGCCTTCGGGGTCAAGCATCTGCTGCTCAAGGTCGTGGAGTACGTCTTTTCCGCCGAGAAGGAAGTGAAGGCTTATAGCTTTACGATCGTGGTGTTCAGCATCGTGCTGGGGCTGGCCCTCGTGCCCTTCATTCTGCTGCTCGCCTATGGCCCGGAAAACCTGCGCCAAGCCTTTATTTATGCGGCATTCGCGATGATTGCCCTCGTCTACGCCTTCCGCAGTATACGAGGATTTCTACTATCCGTCCGATTGCTGGGTGTTCACAAGTTTCACTTTTTGTTGTATATTTGCACCGTCGAAATCGCGCCTGTTCTCCTTTTGGTTAAAGTCCTCCTTTTGCAAACAGAAGGAGGATTTGCAAACTAGGGAACTGGTAGTGGAGTTCAAGATGTTTCACTAAAACATGTTTGAATGACAGCAAACGGAAAAGTGAAGGAAGTGACGTACAAGGAAGTAAAAACGATCCTGGTTTCTCAGCCCAAGCCCGAAAGATCGCCCTACTACGAACTGGAAAAGAAGTACGGACTACAGATAGACTGGCGCCCGTTCATCCATGTCGAGCCCATTTCTGCGAAGGATTTCCGCAAGAATCGCATTCGCCCGGATGAGTTTACGGCCGTCATCTTTACCAGTCGCAACTCGGTGGACCACTTTTTCCGCATCTGTGAGGAAATGCGGGTCCGGATGTCGCAGGATACCAA
>JAGQXA010000685.1 GCA_020436865.1 Saprospiraceae bacterium
AGTAAAAATAGAAGGAACAGGGGGGTAGGAATGGTCTGTTTCATACGCCAGGATATTTTTTAAAGACAAGATAACCGCCTTTCGCCCGCCGGCCAATACCTCAATTGAGGTATACCTGTCGATGTCACCCTGCGATGACAGTTTGTTCGACCAGGATTTGCTTGAATTTCCAGAATGTATTCGCAAAAAATGCGGTATTTCTGCGATTACAACCTAAAAAACAGGAAACCCGCCTGCTGGAGCAGCAAGTTCGGGAGAAACGATCCAAAGGGAAGGGCCTTGCTCCTCTCCGGGCCGCGACAAACCGGAAAACCGCCTCGCTCGGTTGTTTTTCTTCGAAAAGACGTTGTCTGGGCCAAGGGCGATGATCCTTTCCACTCCCATTTTAACAAACCTTAAATTTCCCACCCTCCCCTTTAACACAAGCACAAGCTTCCCATAACGGCTATTAACAATCAAATGGTTTTCCTTTGTCTTCGTATTTGCTGAAACCCTTGCCTAAACCCGTTTTTCCCATTCAGGAATAAATTCCGCCATTCAATCTGAATCAAAATCCAAGAATCATGAAACGACTCGTGCTTCTCCTGACCTTTTTATGCCCGATGGGCTTCATCGCCCTGAACGCTCAAAGCAGCTCTATTTTCATCGGCGCCACCGGCGGCGCGAACCTCTCCAAGTTCAAGTTCACGGAAGATCTCAAGGAACTCTACCCCGCTTCCAACTCGCTGCTGGGCTTGAACGGCGGCGTGACGATTGGATTCGAGGTGCAGAATTTCACCCTGCACACCGGTTTGCAATACATCCAGAAAGGAAGCGAATATCAGACCGATAATTTCGAAGACGAGCAGGGCACGGGCTTCTACTCCGCCACCGAAAAACTCCACTACCTCAGCATTCCGCTGCTCATCGGATACCGCAAATACCTAGGCGACCGCGCCGGCGTTTCAATCGCGGCCGGACCTTCGTTCAACTTCGGCCTGACCGGAAAGATCGACGACCGGATCGAGTACTTCGGCTCCGACGAGGTCGACGTCCAGAACTATAAGGTGCTCTTCGGCAGCGGATTGAACGAAGACTATCGCGGCGTGCAAATGGGCTTCCAGGTTTCTCCGGGTCTCTTCTTTGTGGTCAACGACCACAGCAAGGTCACCTTCAACGTCACCTGGGATTCCGGTACGGCCGACGCCTTCAACCCGCGCTACAAAGACGCCAACGACTTTTTCGACACCTACAAGGGCGACCAGCGCAACCACTCGACCATCTTTACGATCGGCTACGAGTACCACTTTACGTTTAACGACAGATACTAACGGGCCCCAGGGCCGCAATCCAGATGCCATGAAGATCTGCCTGAATTGTCATACCGAAAATCACGATACGGCCGACAAGTGCGTCCACTGCCACATGCCGGATAACTTCTCCGAACCCGACATGCCGCACGATGCCCTGACCAACCGGCCGACGGTCAACTGCCGGAACTGCGGTAGCGAAGAGCCCGGCCACGGTCCGAAATGCGTGCATTGCCATTTCCCGTTGCCGGCCGGCGCCCCTCATTCCCAGCATCACAGCCTCTCGAAAATTTCGGTAAAATCGAACTGGAGGACGGGCTGAACCCCTTCCTCCTCATCAAAACTTCACAGCAATGGCCAGAAGAAAATCCGAGCTCTTTAACCTGTCGTTCCTCGACCTGTTGACGGGCGCCCTGGGAGCCATCATCTTCCTGTTCATCATCACTCCGAAAGGAGGGGAATCGGCTGCCACGGTCCGACAAGCCATGGTGTATTTCGACACCACCCAGATGAAGATCTACGGCGATCTGCCCGACAGTCTGCTGCATAAGCGATCGGGCGACACGCTGTTCACCGTACTGCTGGCGTATAAAGACCTTCCCAAGGAGGAAAAAGAACCGCAAAAGATCTTTGCCTCCAGGGAAACGCCCGTCCGCCAGGAAACGCCGCAAAAGCCGGCGCCCCGGGTAGAGACTAAACCTACGCCCGAACCGGAAAAGCCGGTTAAGGTGGAAAAACCGGAGAAAAAGGAAACCGTCACGGAAAAGCCGCCAGCCAAGGAGACGCCGGTGTACAAAGGCGACGCGCCTTCGGTACCGGCCCGGGTGTCGATCGAGATCAGCTGGCCCGACAAGAACGACAACGTCGACCTCTTCGTCTGCAAAGGCAGCAACTGTGTGTATGGCGGCCGGAAAAATGACGACGACATCGGTCAGTGGGACAGCGGGAAATCGCGCAACCGCCTCTTCGGCAACGACCTGCGCACCAACCAGGAGGCCGTGCGCCAGTTCGACAAGATCGTTTCCGGACAGTACAAGATCTACGCCATGTTCAAGGACAGCGAGCAGAACCGCAAGACGGTCACCCTCAAAGGGTTGATCTACACCAAAGACGACGCCAACGTCGAGCGCGGGGAAAACTTCACCCACCGCCTGACGGCCGGCGATCAGCGGGTGCTGCTCGGCACGCTGATCCTGCAAAAGAACGGTAACTATCAATTCATTAAAGCTTAAGCCATGTTCAAGCATAAGAAAATCCAGATCGTTTTCAGCCTCATCGCCGCCGGCGGTTTGTGGATGTTGTTGATCGTCATGGGCATGATCCTGCCCGAGGGCTCGACCCTGCACCGTTTGATCGAGTTGCTGGGGGGCTCTTCCCGCGGCCTCATCCAGGCCTTGAGCTATGCGTTGTTCTTCTACGCCATGTTCGAACTTTCGGAAAAGCGCAAGTATATCCGCAAACAGCAGAAGGGCTTCGATTATGGCCTGTTGCCGCTACAGGACCAACTCGTGCTTTCGCCGGAAGAAGTGGCGCAGATCAAGCTCAATGCCATCCGCCTGGAAAAGGGCGGCCAGCAATCACTGGTCAGCGATTTCGTCAAAAAGGCCTGCACGCAATACCGCAACGACGAGTCGGTGGGCGAAACCCTGCAGGTGTTCAACGCCCAGGTCGACAACAGCAAGGAAGAACTGGAGGGCGAACTGGAGATCGTGCGCTATCTGATCGGCGCCGTGGTGTCGCTGGGCTTCATCGGTACGCTCATCGGCCTGTCGTCGTCGATCGGCATGGCTCACCTGGCCAAAACGGAGGAGGGCATGCCGCTGATCACCAGCGCTCTTAACGTGGCCTTCGACACGACCCTGGTCGCCCTCTTGCTCAGCCTGGTGCTCAACTTCCTCTTCCACCGCTACCTGAAAGAGCTCGACACCTTCTTCTCGCGCTCGAAGACCTACGTGATCAACAACCTGATCAGCCGGATCTACAAGCCGGAGAAGGTACGGGTCTAAACCAAAGAAGGAGGGGGAAAGCCGGCTCGCCGGCTTTCCCCCTCAAATTTCTAATACCACCACTCGAATAAGTAGATCGTCAGCATCCCCCAATA
>JAGQXA010000686.1 GCA_020436865.1 Saprospiraceae bacterium
AACGAACAGATCAAGGCCCTGCAGGCCGAAAACGAACAACTGAAAGCGGCTAACGCTGCCCTCGCGCAGCAAAAGGGTAAAAAGCGCCACTGAACCAGGCGAACGCCATTTTTTAACCCGGAAAAAATTAGCCATGAAAAAGTATCTAATCAGCATAGCTCTGATCGGATTCGCGCTGGCCTTGCTCCTCCCCGCGCCCCTGAGCGCCCAGGAAACACCCCAGCAACGATCCTATCTGCAAACTTTCGCCGAAAGGCAACATAAGCAGTATCGCGCCCGGCACGACGAGGCCCTGCGACTTGCCGAACAACTCGGCATACCCACCGTCATCGACCTCGGCGGCCGGATCGCGGTACTGGATCATTTCCACAAGGGGCGCCCGATCTACATCGCCCCCGACAACCTGAACTCGCTCATATCCGTGAGCGCCGATCAGGTCAAGACCGGCGGCATCACCGCCCTGAACCTCACCGGCAACGGCCAAACGCTGGCCATCTGGGACGGTGGAGAGGTGCGCCTGACCCACCAGGAATTCGGCGGCCGCGTCACCTGGGAAGACGACACCAATCCCGGCAATAGCCAACACTCCACCCATGTGGCCGGCACCATGATCGCAGCCGGGGTCGATGCCTCCGCCCAGGGGTTCTCCAGCATGGCCACCCTGCGGGCATACGACAGCTCCGACGACCTGTCGGAAATGGCCAATGCCATTCTCGATTTTCCGATCCGGGTGTCGAACCACAGCTACGGTATACTCGGCGGTTGGGAATGGGACAATACCGCCAGTATGTGGCGCTGGTACGGCGACGCCTCCGAAGCGGAAGACTGGGTCTTCGGCGCCTATGACGATATGGCGCAAGACCTCGACGACCTGACCTACAATGCACCTTACTATCTGGTAGTGCGCAGCGCCGGCAACGACCGAAATGATACCGGCCCGACTGATCCCACCGTGGGCCACTTCCACGGCAACGGCGGCACCCTGTTCTTCGACAACCACAATCCCGACGGCGGAACCACGGGCTTCGACTGCCTCGACCCGCGCAAGAATGCCAAGAACCCCCTCATCGTCGGCGCCGTCGCCGACGTTACCGGCGGATATAGCAGCCCGGCCAACGTGACCATGTCGGGCTTCTCGAGCTGGGGCCCGACTGACGACGGACGCATCAAACCCGATGTATCTGCCAACGGCGTGGGGCTATATTCCTGCGACATCGCGGCCGACGACGATTACGACAATCTCAGCGGCACCTCCATGGCTTCGCCTTCCGTGGCCGGCAGCGTAGGTATGCTGCTCGAACACTGGGAAAACCTCAATAGCGAGTTGATCCGGGCGGCCTCCATGAAGGGACTGCTGATCAATACCGCCGACGAAACAGGGCCCAACCCCGGCCCCGATTACATGTTCGGCTGGGGCCTGGTCAACGTGCGCAGCGCAGCGCGCTTGATCACAACCGACGCCATCGACGGCTGCCAGCAGATCATCGAAGGCACGGTCGAACCCGACGAAACCTATACCTACGAGTTTCACAACTCCGGAGAAATGCCTCTGCAGATCACCCTGGTCTGGCACGATCCGCCCTCGCCCGATGTGAACTCCGGCGATATCGACCCGGCCGGGGTGAACTACCTGGTGAACGACCTCGACCTGCGGATCGAGTTCGAAGATGGTACCGTGTTTTTCCCCTGGATCCTCGACCCGGCCAATCCGGCTAATGCAGCGACGACGGGCGACAACACCCGCGACAATGTCG
>JAGQXA010000687.1 GCA_020436865.1 Saprospiraceae bacterium
TGCAGACGATCGGCGCCAACGAGTTACAGGCCTTCGAAGAAGAAGAGCGCCAGGTAGGGCAGATCAATACCGAAGAGTTTATTTTCAACGATGTTTTCGAAAACCGCTCGGCCAACCTCAAGTTGCCGGTGAGTCAGGGCAATTTCCGCCTGACCCGGCTGGGCAGCCGGGCGGAAGAACCCTTGCTGACCTATCGCGACGGCACGTCTTATCTCGGGAAATACCGCCTCGGTCAGGGACATGCCTACCTTTGCGCGGCTCCGCTGGCTGCGGCTTACAACAACCTGGTCAACAGCGCAGAGGTCTTCATCCCGATGCTCTACAAGATGGCGCTGTCGTCTGGCCGGGAACGCCGCATTTCCTATACCATCGGCGTCGACGAGGTGATCGAGGCCAATCATGCCGTCCTCGGCAGCGAATTGGTCTATCGCCTGAAAGGCCCGGAGGGCGAATTCATCCCCGAGCAGCGCGCCATCGGATCCAAGGTGACCCTGGGCGTGCACGATCAGGTCCGGGAAGCGGGTTTCTACCAGCTGATGCTGGAAGGGGAGGAGGTGAAACAGGAGTTTGCTTTCAACTACGACCGGCAGGAATCCGATCTGGACTACTACAGCGAGCAAGAGTTGCAGCAGATCACCGGCGGGCGCATGAGCGTGATCGAAGCCAGTGCAAGGGCCGATTTCGGCGCGCTCATCGGCGAACGGAGTAAGGGCATCGTGTTATGGCGTTGGTGTCTGGTGCTGGCGCTGGTGTTCCTCGGCCTGGAGATCCTGCTTCTGAGGGTTTGGAAGCCGTAGTTTCGTGCCGTTTAAAATGGCCCAAACCACTATCGTTTGAGTATAATTCCTATTTTTGGCCAAATTATCGGCGGCCATGGTAGTGTTGATCAAACAGGCGAAGATCGTAGATCCGGCCTCCCCGAAGCATGGGGAGGAGATGGACGTGTTGATCCGCGACGGACGCATCGAACAGATCGACACCGGTTTGGCGCCGCCAAAGGGCGCTACCCTGATCGACGAAGCGGGAACCTGCTTGTCGGCCGGCTGGATGGACATAGGCGCCCAACCCGGCGATCCCGGTTTCGAACATCGCGAAGACCTCCAGACGCTGGGCCGCACGGCCGCAGCAGGTGGGTTTACCGCCCTGGCGGTTGCGCCGAACACCTTCCCATGCGTCGATTCCAAGTCGCAGGTCCAGTATCTCCTTCACAACAGCCGCGAAGCGCTGGTCGAGCTGTATCCGATCGGCGCCGTTTCGGCCCATTGCGAAGGAAAGGACCTGACGGAAATGCTCGATATGCGGCAGGCCGGCGCCGTGGCCTTCTCCGACGGGGCTTTGGCCATTCAGCACGGCGGACTCATGATGCGAGCGCTGTTGTATGTGAAGGCCTTCGACGGGATAGTCCTGAACCTGCCTTTCGATCGCAGCATTGCCGTTGACGGGCAGATGCACGAAGGATACATCAGCACGGTTCTGGGTTTGAAAGGAATCCCTTCGATGGCGGAAGAGTTGATGGCGATCCGCGACATTTCACTGGCCGCCTATACCGGTTCGCGGGTGTTGATCCACGGCATTTCCGCGGCGGAGACCGTCGAACTGATCCGGGCGGCCAAAGCCCGCGGGGAACAGGTGTTCGCTTCGACGCCGGCGCTCAACCTGGCGCTCGACGACCGGCGGTTGGAGGGGTTTGACAGCCTGTGCAAAGTGTTGCCTCCGCTGCGTTCGGCGGCCGACCGGGAAGCGCTGCTGCAGGGCCTGGCCGACGGTACGATCGATCTGGTCGTTTCCAACCACGTTCCGCTGGAAGAAGAGGCTAAGTCGCTGGAATTCCCCTATGCCGATTTCGGCGCGATCGGGCTGGAAACGGTGTATCCGATCCTGCAGACCCATCTGGGCGACCGGCTGAGCGTCGAACGGATCGTCGAGTTGCTGGCGGTCCGCCCACGGCAACTGCTGGGCTTGCCGGCGCCGGCGATCGAAGTGGGCGCCCCGGCTAACCTGACCCTTTTTCAACCCGATGCGACCTGGACCTACGAACAGCGGCACATTCTTTCCAGGTCGGCGAACACCCCTCTGATCGGCACGACCTTCCGCGGACGGGTGTTGGCGGTGGTCAATCGAGGGCAGCTTTCCATCCGGCAGGAGTGAAGCCATATCGAAAAAATTTCAGGAAACGATCAAACTTTACGAACTTGATCGTTGCCGAAAGGTGTTTTTCTTCACCAATAACTCTAAGCACATGACAACTTTAGACAATCCGAATGCCCCCATCACTTCTGGCGATCCTTCTCCCTGGCCGGTAGCGATGCGCTACGGACTGATCACCGGTTTGGCGCTCGTAGTCGTCAGCCTGGCCACTCAACTCACCGGAGTCGTTGACCCCGCGACGGGCAAGAACAGCTGGATCGCCCTGCTGATCTCCGTCGCCATTATGGTTTGGGGGATGTCTACGGCCATCACGAAACACCGCGACGAGAACCTGGGCGGCTATATCAGCTACGGAAAGGCCCTGGGAATCGGCGCCTTGACAGCGCTGATCTTCATGGTGATCTCATCGATCTATACCCTGTTGTACTTCACGGTGATCGATCCGGGCATTGTCGACCAGATCTACGATGCCGCCGTCGCCAACATGGAAGACCAGGGGATGAGCGACGAGCAGATCGAGCAGTCGATGAAATTCATGTCGTGGATGATGAACCCGGCGCTCATGACCATCATGGGCTTCATCAGCAATTACTTCATCGCCTTCATCATCGACCTGATCGTGGCGGCCGTCAACAGCAAGAAACCCCCGGAAGCAGCCTGATGTCGACCGATACGACTAAACAAGGATTATGGGCAGGGGTGGGCGCGATCGCCTACCTCCTGCTTTTTTACGTGCTGCACAAGGCCTGGATGCTGCATCCGCTGGCTTATTACAGTTCGCTTCTGATCTACCTCTTCTTTATGTACCGGACGGCCGAGGCCGTTCGCGTAAAGCAGGGTGGCGTGATCGGTTGGAAGGAGGCCCTTCGGCCGGCTTTTACCGTCTTTCTCTTGGCAAATGTGTTGTTCTATCTCTTCTACTGGGCCATGCATCAGTTGGATCCCGACCTGGTGGAGGTGCAGCGCGAAGCCATGCGCAATTTCCTCCCTAAGATCACACCCAAAGATCAACTGGAGGAAGTGCTCGCGAACCTGGAAGAGGCCGATCTGAACGTTACGCCCGGCCGGGTACTGTTCGGCTTCGCCCGCGGGGCGATCGGCGGGTTCCTGCTGGCAGCCCTGATCGCGTACGTCGTGCAACAGCGCAGCGACCAACAGCCCACTCAAAAGAGCAATTCGTAGCCTATGCAACTGACGATGGTCATCCCCCTCTTCAACGAACAGGAGTCGCTGCCGGAACTCGAGACCTGGATCCGCCGGGTTATGGAGGAGCATGGGTTTTCCTACGAGATCATACTCGTTGACGATGGAAGTACCGATGGCTCCTGGCAGGAGGTGGAACGCCTGGCCGCTGCAAATCCGAATGTTCGGGCGATCAAATTCCGCCGGAATTACGGCAAGTCGGCCGCGCTCAATTCGGGTTTTCAGGCGGCAGCGGGCGAGGTCGTCGTCACGCTCGACGCCGATCTGCAGGATAGTCCCGACGAGATCCCCGAACTCTACCGGCTGATCGCGGAAGAAGACTACGACCTGGTGTCGGGCTGGAAGAAAAAGCGCTACGATCCGCTGATCAAGACCGTGCCTTCCAAGTTTTTCAACGCGGTGACGCGCTACATCAGCCATATCCGGCTGCACGACTTCAACTGTGGTCTAAAGGCCTACCGGCGAGAGGTGGTACAAACGATCGAAGTGTACGGAGAGATGCATCGCTACATTCCCCTGCTGGCCAAGTGGGCAGGTTTCAGCCGGATCGGCGAAAAGGTGGTCGAACACCGGGCGCGCAAATACGGCTCTACCAAGTTCGGCTGGGAACGTTTCGTGCGCGGCTTCCTCGATCTGCTGAGCATTACCTTCGTCGGCAGATTCGGCAAACGGCCCATGCA